>CAZEIU010000052.1:0-1511 GCA_964512085.1 uncultured Candidatus Saccharibacteria bacterium | reverse complement strand
ATTCTAGGGTTTGGTGTTTTTCATTGGTAAAAACTTTCTCGACGACTGCTTTAGCCACATATACTCTTTTACCTTCGAACTCAACTAGAGAATACTCTATGTCTGGGTTAACAGCGATTGCAACATTGGCAGGTAGTGTCCATGGCGTAGTTGTCCAAGCCAATAAATATTCATTGCTTTCTTCCAGCTGAAAATATACATATACACTTGGGTCGGTATCTTCTTGATAGCTATTCTCCATAGCAACTTCAGATTTAGAAATCGGAGTAGCGTCCTTAGTGCAATATATTAATATCTTTTCTCCATCATAGATCTTGCCTTTTTCATAAAGCTCTTTAAATGCCCACCAGACACTTTCCATATACTCTTTATCCATGGTTTTATAGGCACCCTCAAACTCAACCCATCGACCAATTCTGTCTATAGTATCCTCCCATTCGGTACCAGTTTTAACCATAGCTGCCCTACAAGCATTTACGTAATCTTCAATACTTATCTTTGTTCCAATCTCTTTTTTGTTTTTTATACCAAGTTGTTTTTCTACAAAAACTTCGGCTGGCAAGCCATGACAGTCCCAGCCCCATCGTCTTTCAACGTGTTTTTGTTGCATCGTTTGGTATCGAGCTACGGTATCTTTAACGGTCGAAATCAATAGATGACCATGATGAGGTGTACCGGTTAGAAATGGTGGGCCATCATAAAATACAAAGGCATTATCGACGGTGTTTCTAGCAACAGATTTCTCAAAAGTACCCTGTTTTTTCCAGCGAGAAACTATATCGTTTTCGTATTCACTTGGTTTCTTTTTAATGCGATTGGTAAACTTTTTCATACACTATTATTATAATACAAAACCCTATGAGACTGATGCAGGAATCCAAAATAAATCCGGACGGTACCATCCTGCTTCCATAGGGTATGGCTCTTAATTATTAAGTACTAACGTGTACTTTTATTTATAAACGGCAGATTCTACTCTAAATATTATTTCTTTCTGCAACTTCGCGGTTGATAGCCGCTCATCTTTGATGAACTTTGATAAAAAGTCATCTTACAAAGAATGTTTTTATTTAGTTTTATATTACAACAATATATATATTTTAGCAAATCAAAATAGAAGCTAAGAGTTTCATAACTGAACAAAATTTGTTTAGCATGTAATAATTATTTTTGCTTATGTTATAGTATTTTTTGAATACTTTGTACTATTAATTAGTTCTATTGTTCATTCCTCATTTTACTTAATTCTTCTTCAAAACTAGATAAATCAGAGAAACTTTTATACACACTAGCAAACCTAACATAGGCTACTGGGTCCAGATTTTTTATTTCAGAAGAGACTATTTCACCAAGTACTGAACTTTGGAGTTCACTTTTGCCGTTTACTTGTAATTGATTCTCTACTCTAGATATTAATAGCTCAATTTCCTCAATCGCTATTGGTCTTTTCTCAAAAGCTCTATAAACACCTTTGGCTAACTTATCCCTACTATAAGGCTGTCGTTCGCCAC
>CAZEIU010000051.1:0-1533 GCA_964512085.1 uncultured Candidatus Saccharibacteria bacterium | reverse complement strand
CAAGTTTTGCAGTATGCAAAATACATTTTAGAACACCTCTCAGAAATGCTTCTTGACCTCTGTAATCCACTGCGTAAAGCTGCTTTTTTCGGAGCGATATTTAACTCAGTGCCAACCTATGCGGAAATAAACTTGAGAACCCACGAAAAAAGCTCGCTACCAGATGTAAACGAGCTGTTTCTTATTCGGACTTCATTGAAATCCACGTATGGTGATCCCAAGGGGAGTCGAACCCCTGTTGCCAGGATGAAAACCTGGTGTCCTAACCACTAGACGATGGGACCAAATAGTAAATTATCTATAGTTAACAGGTAAAATCATACCATAGCTAATAGTATAACTCAATATATTTGTTGATAACGCAAACTTATTATCGTATAGTAAGCATAAGTAATAAAAAGGGAGGTTTATGGCAGAAGGTGAGCGTGATTTAGGTGGCGTAGACGACAGTCAACGGCTTACTTTTAAAGATCTAATGGGTGGTGAACAAGCAGAAGGTCGATTAAATTCTGGCTTAGGCAAAGTTGAAGATCCAGAAGCTATGCAAAATAAATTACACGATATAGATACGAAAGCTGTTTCGGGCAGTGAGCCGGTCTATGATTGGCAAACTCAAGACCCCGAACTATCTGACAATACAGCGCCTTACAACCAAGAAACTGGGGTAGGTGGGAAACAAGATTCAAGCAGTAATGTGATCTCTATAGATAAGGCCAAAAAAATGACTAATGGTGGCGACGAGGACACCCATGGGCCAGAAGTGGCTTAAATAAATTATTATGACCGAACATTTAACTACTACCGATCGTGATCCCGATAAAGACAGAAACATAAGTCTTAATGGCGCTGAGCGGACAGGATCATCACCTATAGCAAGTAGTGATCCTAGCGCTCCTATTGCAGAACCAAAAACTCAACCAGAGAGCACCAAAGAAGCTAGTAAGACTCAAAAAGTTTTGAGTGGTGTAGCAATTGCAGCAGCTTTAACGGCCGGTGGAGCCAAGACTGTTGAAGCTGGCAGTGACAGTGAGATTGATCCGATTACTCAAGCAAGCCCAGAAACAACTAGCGTACCCGAACACCTAGATGTAGAGGGAATAAATATTGGCGATGGATTGATTACTCTAAATCAGACACTTCAGTTTAGTACCGACAAAGTAAATGTTCGCAAAAGTCCTGAGGTCGATAAATCTGCAGAAAATAATAACCTTGCCGACACGCCAGACAAAATATTACCAGGTTCGCAACAGATTACCGTTTTACACCCAATTGTAGTCGAAGACGATGTTAATCCTTCCAATGGTAGATGGTTTGGTTTTATAGAGGCAGATGGAAAAGTTTACTGGGTAAATGAGAACGCTCTAATAGAGGCTGGTTATCAAATAGATCCTGCTACTAGCGAAGTTGTTGTGGTTGAGACAAGCACCAATGGTATAGTAGCGAAGCCTAAAAGTGATCCTCAAAATGGTGCCGAAATTGTAGTGGGTACCGCAGTAAGAGATTGATTTGGTCTAGTAAGTTAGTTTTGGTTTT
>CAZEIU010000050.1:0-1709 GCA_964512085.1 uncultured Candidatus Saccharibacteria bacterium | reverse complement strand
TTGGTCGGGGTGAAAGGACTCGAACCTTCGACCTCATCGTCCCAAACGACGCGCGCTAGCCAACTGCGCCACACCCCGGCGTCCAAATAATGCTTCAAAAAATTAAATTAAATTAAATAGTTATTTATTTAATTCCAAAATATTTCGCATTATTTCTCCTTTCGATTTATAAAACAGACTTGGAGCTAGTTTTATAAATCGTTGTAACTGAAAAAATACATACTAAGTCACGTCTATAACCATACCAATAAATCATACTTTTTTCAACCTGAGCATTGACTTTTACTATCTGTTGAGATAGCATATCACATGATTCCTCGACTGAGAGGCGGCACCTTGGCAAAACAACGCACCAGACTTAGGCACATACTTAGTGTAGAAGATTTTGATAGAGATTTGCTAGAAGAACTGTTTACTATGGCAGATAGTTTTGTGGCACAGATAGGTCTACGCACACCTTCTGAAGTCTTAGACTCGCATGCAGCACTGCTTAAAAACCACCATTTCTTCAACATTTATTATGAGCCTTCTACTCGAACCAGAATATCTTTTGAAACTGCCGGAAATCGTCTTGGCATGAACGTAGTTACCGAAAGCCACATGGGTTCATTCTCGTCTGCCGCAAAGGGAGAAACACTTGCTGATACAATTCTTGTGTTGTGCGAATACTACCCTCATGTAATTTCAATTAGACATGATAAAAATGCTGAGCTACACGATGTGGTTCATCTTAGTACCGTACCAATAATTAACGCTGGCGATGGTAGCAATGAGCACCCCACCCAAGCGCTAATCGACACATATTCTATCTATAGAGAATTGGGACGGCTTGATAATCTTATGGTGGTAATTGGTGGCGATCTAAAGTATGGCCGTACTGCTCGCTCACTCGCACTCACGCTCAGTATGTTTGAAGGAATTAAAATTTTGTTTGTTTCTCTGCCGGAATTGAGAATTGAAGACGATTTGAGAGAAAAATTGCAAAACAACGGTGTTTGGTTTAAAGAAATCGAGATAAAAGATCTTAATAAGGTTGGGTTAGAGCAAACAGATGTTGTGTATTGGACTAGACCACAGCTCGAAAGAATGAAAAAAGATGATATAGAAATTCCTATGAATCGACTGCGAGAATACACTATTACTAGCGAGATGATGCGTCAGCTTCCTGGTCATGCAAGGCTTTTTCACCCCCTACCAAAAACTTTCGAGATTGCACCTGAGGTAGATTTTGATCCTAGGTCTGTGTACCATAGGCAAGCCGGCTATGGTGTACCAGTAAGAATGTCGATTCTAACTTATCTAGTGCCACCAAGAATTCCATTTTCGCCAGAAGAAAAAGTTATTCCTGATAGTCGTTGGCCATGGCAACGTAATTAATCAAAAAAGCTCACTGTAAAAGTGAGCATTTTTATTATTACATGGTGGGTTCGGTGGGACTCGAACCCACAACCAATTGCTTAAGAGGCAACTGCTCTGCCAATTGAGCTACGAACCCTCGTCTAAATTATGCTTTAGTGACCGTAATTGGTTATAGCAATTACTTTGATTGTCGAATAATTTATCCTCTTCGATTGAAAATATTAATTTTCAATCGCGTAGTCAAAAAGATTATTCTTGACTGATATAAAATTTGAATTATAGAATAACTATGACGTGGTACGCCCTGAGGGATTCGAACCCCCGACCTTCTGGTCCGAAGCCAGACGCTC
>CAZEIU010000049.1:0-2098 GCA_964512085.1 uncultured Candidatus Saccharibacteria bacterium | reverse complement strand
GAGAACTATCAACAAACGTCTAAATGGCCCAATTGAGAGCCTAATAAGCTTTAGTTCTACATGCAAACACCACAGAGCTAGGCCAATTGCCACGGCGCAAAATGCCACACTGTACTCAAACAGACTAGCGACGCAATAGCTCAGTACAATTAAGGTAAAGCAAAACTTATCGCTCGCAGGATCGAGCCGTGCTCCAAACTCGCTCACCGCATCGAGGTCGCGGGCAGTGGGGCCATCTAGTGCATCGAGACTAATAACCAACATTAACAAGAAAAACCAGTTTTCTGCACTACTATGGTTATTGTTAGCGATATACATTACCAGCCTTACACAGATGTAGGGCGTAACAATAATACGTACAAAGCTTAGAGCATTTGGGATCTGCTTAATAAGTATTACAAGCCAATTCTGTCGTGTTTTCTCGCCTACCCATGTTAATGGTAATGCCCACCAACAAATTGTAAGTTTGGCAATTACTTCGAAAATAAACTTAAATGGAACTATCAATGTACTTTCTTTGCCATGAAGGCTCGGAAAATACACCAGCCTCTGCATTCTGGTAGATTGTGAGGTTGGCCGATTCGACAAGGTGCCTCTACCCCCTTTGACAGGTCTAGATACGCGCATACTATATCAAAAACAGAGCAAAGTGTAAAACCTCCCCGACTGGTCAACTAGCAGCATAAGCGCTACAATATATCTATGAAATTGCCAGGATTTACCAAAAAGAAAAAGTCTGGCCAATATTTGGTAGCGCTCGATATTGGTACTGAATATGCCAAGGCACTCATTGGCCAGGTAAAAGAACATACCGATTCTGCCGGTAAAGCCTATCAAGTAGTAGAGGTTATTGGTGTTGGCCGTCAGCGACAGCGTCTAACAGATATGGCAGGTGGCGCGGTAACAGATATTGCCGGCGTAGTAGAAAACTGCGATGCCGCCCTGCGTAGAGCCGAAGAAATGGCCGAGATTGTTGCCAAAGACGCTGTACTTGGTATTGCTGGTGAGCTTGTTAAAGGCGGTACGACTAGTGTGAGTTATCGGCGTGCTAGACCAGATGTAAAAATAGACCAAGCCGAGATGATGGATATAATAGGGCGCATACAAAAACAAGCGTACGAAGAAGTGCGCAAGCAGCTGATGTGGGAAACTGGCAAAAAAGAGCTAGAAGTAAAGCTAGTAAATGCGGCAGTCGTGGATGTGCATATTGATGGTTATAGAGTAACTAACCCAGTTGGGTTTCAGGGTAAAGACGTTACTATCCAAATTTTTAACGCCTTTGCACCAATGGTGCACTTGGGGGCCTTACAAACCGTTGCAGCCGATTTAGATCTCAACCTTGTTAATATTGCAGCCGAGCCATTTGCTGTAGCCAAAAGTGTTGGTGCAGATGACAGTACAGAGTTTTCGGCTATATTTATTGATATTGGCGGCGGTACAAGCGATATAGCAGTTGTCAATAACGGTGGCGTCGAGGGCACGCAGATGTTTGCCATTGGGGGGCGTAGCTTTACCAAACGTATTGCAACCAGCCTCGGTATAACGTTCGATTCAGCCGAAAAACTTAAGCTCGATCATTCTGCTGGCAAGCTAGAGGCTAAGAAAGAAAAGGAAGTTAGTGAAGCCCTAAAAAATGATGCTCAGACCTGGATAAGCGGTGTAGAGTTGGCTCTTGGTGAATTTGATAATTTAGAGCACCTACCAAATCGTATTCTGCTCTGTGGAGGTGGCTCTGCACTACCAGAAATTAAAGAAGCCCTAACGCACGAAAATTGGTATAAAGGTCTGCCTTTTACTCGTAAGCCGACGGTAGATTTTGTAAAACCCAAAGAAGTAAACAGGGTAATTGATAGTACTGGCGAGCTTACTAGCCCACAAGATATTACACCAATGGGGCTCGCCAACTTGGCACTCGATATTGTTGGTAGCGACTCGGTAGGCGAAAATATCTTACAGCGACTCAGCCGTACTCTCTCGGTATAGTCTGCTTGACATAACGTAGACTTACTACTATTATATTCGGGCGGAGTAGGTTGCACCTACCAGAAGGTTGACACCATGAGCACAGAGCAAGTAGTTGCTAATATTCAGCAGCATA
>CAZEIU010000048.1:0-2143 GCA_964512085.1 uncultured Candidatus Saccharibacteria bacterium | reverse complement strand
TTTGTCTGGTTTGGTGCTTAAGTTACTTTTTAATATAATTGTTTTTTGAAAAACCTTGATCATAATTTTTTCGATTGTTTCGCGATTGCTTGGTTCTTCTATGCGTTTTTTATGAAAATTAAACCGACACTCTACCATTAGCTTATCACCTTTTAGAGTTGCGTTGCCAGATCTTAATAGCGCATACAACGAATTATTTCTTTCTTTAATTAAACTTAGGCCTTTCGCTAACTTATTTGGATCATCTTTTGTTGCTATATTACTTTCACTGTTATTAGCAGAGTCTTGAGGTTCTATTTTGGGGGCTTCAAAACTCGAAACATTGTCGTTTTCAGTTGCTGAATGTTCTTTTTCTATATGTGAATTGTTGGCACTAAAAATATTTGCAATTTTAATGATAGCTATCTCTAGAGGTAGAGTTTTGTTTGGAGAATATTTGTTACGTTCGCTCGCCTCTAGCAACATTTCTAAAGACAACACATGTTTTTTTTCATCGCTAGGGTTATTAATTTCAATAAGTTTGTTTCTAAAATACCTTTGAAGTTGCAAACAAAGCATATTTGGTTCTATACCTTCTACAGCAAGATTACTTACAGACTCAAGCGCTTTCTTCTTATCGCCAGACAAAAGATTATTATAAATTACATTAAGCTGAGCGCTGCTAGATAATCCTATTAGCCGTTGCACCGTATCTTCATCTAAATCCTCACCTAGTACCGCCAATTGATCTAGCATACCTATAGCATCACGCATACCTCCATTGGCCAAGCTAGCGATTGCTTGCAGGCCTTCTTTTTGGGCCTTGATGTTTTCAGAATCGCAAATTTGTTTTAGATGATTGACTATTTGTTCTTCGGTAAAAGGCCTAAATTGATAATGTTGGGTACGCGAGATAATAGTATCGGGTAGCTTATGTGATTCTGTGGTGGCCAATACAAACACAACATGACTTGGTGGTTCTTCTAATGTTTTTAAAAGCGCATTAAAGGCCTCACGAGTGAGCATATGAACTTCATCGATAATAATAACTTTGTATTTAAGCTGAGTTGGCGAAGAATTGAGCTTTTCGCGTAACGATCGAACATCATCAATACCTCTATTGCTGGCGGCATCAATCTCAACAATATCTAAATAGTTGTTGATATCTTTGTCTTTGTCTATGTCATTAACTCGTCGGGCTAATATTCGCGCGAGGCTTGTTTTACCAACACCACGAGGACCGCTAAATAGATAAGCATGCGAAATCTGACCGTTTTTTAAACTAGCCTCTAGAGTTTTGGTAATGTGTTCTTGACCAACAATATTGCTTAGGTCTGCAGAACGATATTTACGATAAAGTGCAAGCTTGGACACTAATAATTCCCCTCCATTACCCTATTATAGCTCAAAAACTAAAGCTTTAAATATAATTAAGATCCAATTACTGCTTCAATAGCCGCCCAATTGGCTTCGCCATGAGCTGGTATAGCGATAGTGACTTCATCGCCAGGTTGAGCCTTTAGGTAGGTTACGCTGGCATATAAAACCTTAAAATGATTATCGCCTACTACGGCCATGTACTGACCGTTTTCTAAAGCTAGTTTAGCAATAAGCTTTTTGCGTTCAATGGGGCTAGTTTGCTTATATATAAATGAGCCGTCTTCAACGATAGTAAGTTTGAGAGGTTGGCCTTCTATAAGTTTAGATTTACTGGCGTAATTAGCTGGCACAGGATAAGTTTTGCCATCGGGGCTTATCATATTTTGACCATCAAAATGGCCTTCTATTATTTTAACTTTACTATCTGTGGTATCTACATCGTTAACGCTACGCGGTACACTTACCGTAGAAGCAGCGTTTGTATTTACATTGGTCTTGTCGGGTTTGGGCAAGTCTTGCTCACTCACACCCATTTTTTCTAATAATTTCTGAACTTGTTTTAAGCTCTCTTCTGCAGCGTGCATCTGATTGGCAAGCTGCTGTAGCTCTGTTTGTTTGTCTTTACTCATTTTTAGCCCCTTTGGTTTTTTGTTGTTTTGCTCTTTTCTTTTCACTTACAATTTTATCAAAAAAACAAATAAAAGCCAAACAAAAAGCCCGATTTAACAATCGAGCTTTTTGTTGATTAGAAGGGCTATAGAAATGTTTTACTGAAGTTCTACAG
>CAZEIU010000047.1:0-2456 GCA_964512085.1 uncultured Candidatus Saccharibacteria bacterium | reverse complement strand
GCGGCTTTTCGGCGGAGGCGAAGCAAAGTTAGTACTGAGCCAAGAAGACGACGAATATGGAGTCGATATAGCCGTGAGCCCGCCCAACAAAAGAGGCAAAACCCTGTCAGCCCTATCTGGAGGAGAGCGCTCTATGGCCTCTATAGCTCTTCTCTCGGCTATTATTCATACCAATCCTAGTCCATTTATTGTTTTGGATGAGGTAGATGCTGCTCTTGATGATGAAAATTCGACTCGATTTAGCAATATACTACAAGAACTGAGCAAAAAATCTCAAATTCTAGTCATTACACACAATCAAGAAACTATGCAATCGGCCAATAACTTGATTGGCATTACCACGAATTCATTAGGAGATAGTGAAATACTTCAGCTCAATTTACAAAACGCTATTCAATTGTCTAATGCAAAATCATAATTACAGGTTGACAGATAGGTGAATTTTCGGTTACAATAGGTCGTATTCGTTTTTTAGATAATATACTTAAAGTTAAATACTAAACCAAAAAGGAATTAATGGTAGTAATACGTCTGGCCCGAGTTGGTCGTCACAAACATCCAATATATAGAATAGTCGCTGCCGATAAGCGCCGTGCCGCTACTGGTAAGTTTTTGGCTATATTGGGCACCTACAATCCTCACACCAAACAAGTAGATATCAAAAAAGATGAAATCTTAGACTATTTAAATAATGGCGCGCAAGCATCCGATAGAGTCTTAAGATTGCTAATCTCTCAAAAAGTCGAACTTCCTAAATGGGCCAAAACTCACGATCGCAAAAAAGCCCCAAAAAATAAAGGTGAAGAAGAAGCCTCAACTGAAAACAAAGATGACGCAACAAATAATGCTGACTCTGCAAATACAGAAGAATCAGCTCCACAAAAAGATGCTGAGCAAAAAAGTAAAGATCAAAAAGAAGATCTCGGTACTGTAAAAGAACTTACCGATGAACAAAAACAGGCCGATACAACAGAAGCAGTGGCCGATGCAGTTGAAGAAACTACAAAAGAACAAAAGTCTTAAAATCAGTTCTTAGATACTTTTAAATAGCCAAATTTTTACTAATATAGTATAATCTGGCTATAATTAAATACGGAGAATGCTTCAAATGACTGCAACAGAAAAAGACCAAGCTTTTGTAGAATATGTAGTAAAAGCGCTAGTCGACAACCCAGAAAAAGTAGAAATTACTCGCACGGTAGATGAAAGAGGTGTATTGCTCGAACTAAAAGTAGACCCTAGTGATATGGGCAAAATTATTGGTAAAAGTGGTGCTACTGCAAAATCTATCAGGACTTTACTAAGAGTTTTGGGCGCCAAAGACGACGCTCGCTATAATCTAAAAATTGTCGAGCCAGAAGGTTCTGAGCATGTACGTGAAGAACGAAATGTTGAAGCAGCAGAAAATAATACTGCAGACACTTCTGCAGAAGAATCAGATGCACAGCCAGAAGTAGATACGACAGCCGAAGATATTAAAGCTAAAGCACGCGAAGGTATTGAAGACCTAGATACAGATATCTAATCGCCATTTATTAACTATTAACTAAAAAGCACTTAAGCCTTTGTTTGGTTTAATTATGAAAATATACATTGTTACATTGTTTACAGATATGTTTAAGCCAGTTATTGGTATGTCGATGCTACTAAAAGCGCAAGACCAAAAACTGGCCGATTTTGAGCTTGTTGATTTACGAGATTTTGGAATTGGACCCAGAAAAACTGTCGATGATACACCATATGGAGGTGGTGCGGGCATGGTTCTTAAGCCAGAGCCTATATTTGCCGCAGTTGAGCAAATACAACAAAAAGAGAAGAACGCTAAGGTAATAATGACTACTCCAAGAGGTAAAGTTTATAATCAAACGATGGCAAAAGAATTGGTCAAACAAGAATGTCTAATTGTACTATGTGGCCATTATGAAGGTTTTGACGAGCGCATAATGAGTATTGTGGACTACGAGGTGTCATTGGGTGACTTTGTGCTAACAGGAGGTGAGATACCAGCTATGGCTATTGTAGATAGTGTTGTGCGGCTTATTCCGGGAGTATTGGGCGATGATCGCTCTAATGAAGAAGAATCGTTCTCGGTGGGCATACTTGAGTATCCTCAATACACTCGGCCAGATGATTTTAGAGGCGAAAAAGTGCCAGAAGTGTTAAAAGGTGGAAATCATGCCGAGATTGCAAAATGGCGCAAAGGACAGGCAATTAAAAAAACCCAGAGAAACCGCCCTGACTTAATTGATTTTTAGTCAATACTATATAATTAAACTATTGGTTTTAAGTAAAACAATGGGACGTGGCCAAGTGGTAAGGCGCTTGATTCTGGCTCAAGAGATCGAAGGTTCGAATCCTTCCGCCCCAGCCAAAATTGTACTAAATTGGAAATTGTCGCCCGAACGGGCGGCTTTTTCTTTGGTTTTGCGGAGCAAAAGCCAGATGTTTTCAGGGGG
>CAZEIU010000046.1:0-2829 GCA_964512085.1 uncultured Candidatus Saccharibacteria bacterium | reverse complement strand
AAGGCTAAGACAATAGAGAAATATCTAGGTAGCGACTACCAGGTACTTTCGAGCTATGGTCATATAAGAGACCTACCCAAGAGCGGTCTCAATATTGATGTAGCCAAAAATTTTACGCCCACTTATGAGATACCAGATGACTCCAAAAAAACCATCTCAGCACTCAAAAAAGCCGTAAAGGGCAAAAATGTTTTACTAGCTACCGATGAAGACCGCGAAGGCGAAGCCATAAGCTGGCATTTGTGTGAGGCGCTTAAACTAGATACCAAAACCACACCCCGAATTGTATTTCACGAAATAACCAAAGAAGCATTACAAGAGGCTGTTAACAATCCCCGCAAGCTTGACATGAACTTGGTAAATGCACAACAGGCTCGTAGAGTGCTAGACAGACTAGTAGGCTATGAGTTGAGCCCAGTACTCATGAAAAAAATTCGACGCGGGCTTAGCGCCGGTAGAGTACAGTCGGTTGCTGTTAGAATAATTGTTGAACGCGAACGCGAGATCGAAACTTTCAAACCCACTGCTAGTTTTAAAATTACTGCAGAGTTCAAAACCGATAAAAATGAAATTATTAGAGCTGAGTTAAAAACCAAGCTCGACTCCAAGCAAACTGCCCAAAAGTTTTTAGAATCTCTAATTGGTGCAGAATTTAAAGTCGATTCACTAACTAAAAGACCAGGCAAAAAAACTCCATCAGCTCCATTTACCACCTCTACCTTACAACAAGCCGCCAGTAATAGCTTGGGTTATTCTGTTCGCCAAACAATGGTATTAGCGCAAAAACTATACGAAGCCGGTAAGATTACTTATATGCGTACCGACTCACTCAATCTTTCGGCTACTGCTATCAAGCAAGCCAAAGATTATATTATTGGCAACTATGGTGAAAATTATCACAAAGAGCGTCATTTCAAAACTAAATCTTCTGGAGCACAAGAAGCTCACGAAGCTATCAGACCTACAGATATGAGCGTAGATAAGGGCAGTGAAGACTCCAAGCAACAGCGATTATATAATCTTATTCGTATGCGAACTTTGGCCTCACAGATGTCAGAAGCACTTATAGAAAAAACCGAGGTATTAATTACCAACAACAAAAATGACGACAAATTCTCTGCTAAGGGTGAAATACTACAGTTCGATGGTTTCTTGAAAGCCTATGGTGCTGTTAGTGATGACATCATATTACCCGAGATACAGCAAGATCAGACATTAAATGCTAATAAAATAGAGGGCCGAGCTGTTTATAGTAAGCCACCAGCTCGTTACACCGAGGCCAGCTTGGTTAAAAAACTTGAAGCCGAAGGGATTGGTCGACCAAGTACTTATGCGCCTACTATATCTACAATTCAATATCGTGGTTATATCGAAAAGGCTAGTCGCGAAGGTCAAGTAAGAGATGTAGAAGTTCTTACCCTCCAAAACGATAAGATCAACGAAACTACCGATCAAGAAAATTATGGGGTAGAGAAGAATAAACTTTTTCCCACCGATACCGGTAAGGTAGTGACTGACTTTTTGGTAAAACACTTTGCCGATGTATTAGATTATGGTTTTACAGCTCAGGTTGAGGCCGAGTTTGATAAAATCGCTGAAGGCAAAGATAAATGGGCAGAGGTAATAGCTCAATTTTATAAGCCATTTCATAAACTAATAGAAAAATCAGAAGGCATCTCGCGACAAGATGCTGTACAGGCCAGAGAACTTGGCAAAGATCCTAAGTCTGGTAAGCCCGTTATAGCACGATTGGGTCGCTATGGAGCGATGATTCAGATAGGCCAAGCCGAAGACGAAGAAAAAGGCGAGGGCAAACCTAAATTTGCCCCTATGCCAGCGGGTAAACAAATAGATAGCGTTACCTTAGAAGAAGCTCTCAATATGTTTAAACTTCCTAGAGACTTAGGCAAAACCAAAGATGGTGAAGAAATTACCACCAATATTGGCCGTTTTGGCCCTTATGTAAAATTTGGTAATACTTATGTATCTATTAAAGATGACGACCCATTTACTATTACACCTAAAAAAGCGCTAGAGTATATTGCATCTAAGCAAAAAGCCGATGCCGAGAAAATAATTGCCAATTTTAGTAAAGAGGGCATTCAAGTGCTAAATGGTCGATTTGGACCTTATATTACAGATGGTAAAACTAATGTAAAAGTACCAAAAGACTTAGACCCCAAGAAAATCGATCTAAAAACCGCCCAAAAGATGCTAAAAGAAAAGTTCACCAAAAAGTAATTAATACTTGACTTTATAGTATTATTTTGATATAATATTACGACTTCATACCAATGGAGTCTATGCTTGGCATAGCTGAACCCTCGAACGAAAGGTTTTCGATGAACCGAAACACCCTCAACGGCCGTCGGCGCTGGCTGATGGTCGTCCCGGCTCTCGCTGTCATGTTCCTGCTCACCGCGGGTTCGTGCGATGAGAAGGGCCTCGGCGACGCAC
Organism: uncultured Candidatus Saccharibacteria bacterium; assembly: GCA_964512085.1. GTDB lineage: Bacteria > Patescibacteriota > Saccharimonadia > CAILAD01 > BJGX01 > JAUPVL01. The sequence continues at coordinate 372 of CAZEIU010000046.1, read as the reverse complement.
CGGTCGGCAACCAGCACGAGGCGCCACGTGACGTCATCGTGATGCCCGACCAGTTCCCGAACCTCGTCGTGGTGTGCGATGGCCCCACCCGTATCTACGTCACCACGCGCGAGGCTGCGCCTGTGCTCGTGCCCAACCATCCGGCTTGCGCCGACGCCGAGCCTCTCACGGGCGACGGCTGACAGCCATAGCCTCAGCGCCACCAGGTAACCAGTCCTAGGGCGTACATAGTCGCCAAAGAGCAGTTTTATTTGGTCAGCAATGACCATCTAGCTCTTTGGCGGCGTCTATCTAAAACTTCTTAGTTTTACTGATGAGCTATATTTAAAGAGCGAAATAGACAAAAATCAACCTCAAATGATTGACCAAGTA
>CAZEIU010000045.1:0-3099 GCA_964512085.1 uncultured Candidatus Saccharibacteria bacterium | reverse complement strand
TTATATATATTGGTGGCTGCGGTAGGGATCGAACCTACGACCTCAGGCTAATGAGTCCTGCGCTCTAGCCAACTGAGCTACGCAGCCTCGTCGAAAGTGTATCTACATTTTCGACGAACACTTAGTTTAAGTATTCATCTTCAGTAATTGTACAACTTTCTCCTCTAAATTTTGAAAGCTACTTTGTAGATTTACAAAATTGCTTTTAGGTTTAACTATAAATAGCCATTTCTAAGCTGTTATCTTTACATATTTTTAACTTTTTTTCAAGTTGGTACTTGCAGATACAATCATAAGAAGTTAATATATTACTATAAGTAAAAGAAAGAAACTAAATGCCAGCCAAAAAGAAAACTTCAAGCAAAAAGACTCCATTAGCCCGTAAGAAAAAATCTTATGTAGACCCTACTATTGTAGTAACTGTAGCCTGTATTGTTATTGGTGGTCTAATATTTGTACTCTACGCTAGTGCAGCTACCATGAACTCACTCGTAAAATAGATTGTTAGTATACTAACTCATTGCTATACTTACTAAGATGAAAAGCTTACAAAGCCAAGCTGTGCTGTTTTCTATTAGAATTTCTAAACTACTTAGTGATGTAATTAGTAAAGACAATCTTCAAAAAAAACGAGAACAAGTAAAAAAGCTCGAACGATTTGCTAAGGTAAATAAAGACGTGAAGATTAAGAGCCTAAAAACACCAAAGTTTAAGGCCGAATGGATTACTGTACCAAACTCCCGCGAAGATAAAATTTTACTCTATTTTCATGGTGGCGGATTTTTGTTCAACTTTATTGTTTATCACCGAGATTTTATATCTAGAGTAGCCCGCGAGAGTCAACTCAAAGCTCTTTCTCTAGATTATAGCTTGGCTCCAGAAAACCCTTTTCCAACAGCGGTCAACGAAGGTCTTGCGGCTTATAAGTGGTTGTTAAAAAACGGTTACCGAGCTAAAAATATTGTTATTATGGGCGACTCAGCTGGTGGTTCGCTCGCACTTTCGCTATTGCAGGTACTAAAGAAAAATAAACTACCCATGCCAGCCTGTGCTGTAGTAATAGCTCCAGCTACCGATGCTACACTGGTTAGTTACAAAAAATACTCAGACCCCAATGACTATATAGTAAAACTAGAAAGTCTCGATTTTTTTATCAATTCTTATTTTGCCAAAACTCCGCACAACGACCCTATTGCATCGCCACTTTTTGGTGACTACAAAAATATGCCACCCTTACTTATTCATGTCGATAAGAAAGAAGTTTTGTACGGCGACTCATTAGCTCTATATAAAAAAGCCAAAAAAGAAGGGCAAGATGTTGAGCTTTACCAAGCCGATGGCTTGTGGCATGTTTGGCATATTTTTGCTCGCTTTGTACCAGAGGCCAGAGAAGCAATTAAAAACATAGGTCAATTTATTACAAAAAACCTTGGATAGACTCTGGTGAATTTATAATATAAGCTAATATTAGTACCTATTCACTGCCGAGGAGAAGCCGTGAAAAAATACCACATAAAAATTTTAGGTGTGGTTTTGTCTCTACTGCTATTGAGCGCTTGTAATGGATATGCGTTCTTGCGTACGTCGGGTGGCCAGCCAGTTGGCTGGGGCTGTGCAACCATTCACTATCGTATAGATATTACTGGCATACCCAACCTAGCGTGGGGCCAAGACATTCATGACGCTTTTAGAGCTGCCTCAGCAGCTACTGGTATTCCGGTACATTATGACGGTCGCCTCCCTGCAGGCTATGCTGCAGCGCATGGATGGCAATCGCGCCCTGGTGACCCTGTTTGGGTAGGCTATAAGCCGTTTGATGATCCACCTATCAATAGTAGTGGCTACTCTGAGCCAACGTTTAATGGTAGTCATATTACCGGTGGCGAGGTATGGTTCAATTCGCTTTGGCATTGGTCGCGTACCAATCATAGGCGTACTGCTTGGCACGAAATTGGTCATATTTTTGGGTTGGCCCACCCTATAGACTCATCTGGTCAAGTAATGGGGGTGCATAGCCCACCTTATCAAAGCGGTGATTTACTAGGATTCAGAGGCCTAAGTCGACCAGCTAATTGCTAGATATAATTTATAAATTTTATTTAGTATTAAATTGCCCTAACATAAGTTAGGGCAATATTTATGTTTACTAATATTTAAGTTTTTACTTTTTTCTTAAGGCATACCCTACAGTTATACCACCACTAATTATTAAGAGTAATGCAACGAGTTGTAACCACTTGGTGTTTTGGCCGGTAGAGGCGAGGGTTACTTGTGAAGCGGTGTTTGCAAGAGTAGCTTGCACGGGAGCACTAAACTCAGAGCTATGGCCAAAACCATCACTACTTACATCGGTCATAGTGGTTACGGCAGTAACATAGTAGTCGGCTGGAACAGAGCCAGGGAGAGTAAGAGTTTTAGATTGGCCAGCTACACTACCTGGTACAGTGTCTGAGCCAAGATAGATAGCTCCTTCTCGAGCATTAGTGGAGTTGGCATAGAAGGCTACGTTGTAGCCTGTAGCTCCCACTTCGGCAGGATTAATATCTAGATCATAGTTAACAGTAACTTGGCCAGTGCCTTTGGTAGCGGAGTTAATGACTGGGAAGTTCATGAAATGATTTGACGATTCATCTGGGTCGCCAGCATCATTAGGGTTAACGCCCACATAAACATCAGGAACAAAACCTGGTTCGGTATCACCAGTTAAATCGATACCTATACCTCCATTATTCTTTATGGTATTGCCAATAATTGTGTTATTTAGTGGGTTTAAATTTGCGCCAATTAAATTCATTATATTTATTCCCATCTGATCGCTATTTGCAATTATATTACCTTCACCAACTCCTGTACCACCAATAAGGTTATCATTAGCATCACCCGCCAAGGTGATTCCTATGGTGTTACCTCCTCCACTAATGGCGTTACCATCCTTATCGGTACCAATTTTGTTACCTTGAAATTTGTTGCCTGTCATACCACCAGCACCATAAAAGAAAAATCCACTCCCAAAACTACTAGCTTCTTTTATGCCTGCCACAACATTATTCTTAAAAGTACTGTTAGTAATATTTGCACCAAATACTCCTCCAGAACAGG
>CAZEIU010000044.1:0-3731 GCA_964512085.1 uncultured Candidatus Saccharibacteria bacterium | reverse complement strand
CCCCCGACCTTCTGGTCCGAAGCCAGACGCTCTATCCAGCTGAGCTAAGGGCGCATATGATTAATTAACCCATATATACTAGCATATCTGGTTGTACTAAAAAAGAGCCGACTTAACTTGCTCGGCTCTTTTTAATAAAAAGCACTACTTCTTGCTTACTGGAGCTGAAGGAGCTACAGGAGCAGCTTTTGGCTTATCAAGAGCACGTTTTACTGCAAAGTAGTATACTATTGCAGCCAACCCGCCAAGACCAATTATTAGACCTACTATTAGTATTACAAGCCACATAGTTTTTTGATTGTCATCATTCCAGTTGGTTCGTTTCATTGCATCTACTAACATTACTATCCAAAAGATAAATAGTGCTAGAGCAACAATTGCGAATATTCCCCAGAAAATCAACATAGCAGCCACTATACCGCCTGCAGCAGCCGTATCGGTAGTGCTTGTAGAGTAGTCGTAGTTGTAATCGGCAGCTCGTGCAGCGATAGGTGCCAAAGTAGAAGCAAACGCTCCAGCAACGGCAATCTTCTTAACTAATTTTTGGTTCATTTTTATAAGTCTCCTTTTAAATATATTTCTTAAGTATTATTAAACACCTTTTTGATTAACGAGGCAATACAATTTTGTGGTCAACAGATGTAATGGTTTGTAATTTGGTGTTAATTAGCTTATAATATGATACTTGTAAGTAGTAATTTTGCGGGTATCGTATAATGATTATTACTCCTGCCTTCCAAGCAGGTGATGCGGGTTTGATTCCCGCTACCCGCTCCAGTGTCAATTTATTGTTGCAGCTTGCGCAGAAAAATGAATATTCTACCCTAGCTTTCACAATAAATTTGTTCTTCTAGCCGATTGAATAAGCTTGTTTGTTCAATCGAAGAGGAGAACGACTTGCATTAAATAAAAGAAGTAATTTTATTAATTCTGAAACTAATTGCAATCGTTTGATGATGAGCCCCCGTAGCTCAGCTGGATAGAGCATCGGTTTTCTAAACCGAGGGTCGTAGGTTCGAATCCTGCCGGGGGTACCATAGCATCTCAATGCTTGTTCAACAGACGACGCGGTGGGTGTAGCTCAGTTGGTTAGAGCGTCTGGTTGTGGTCCAGAAGGTCGTGGGTTCAAGACCCATCACTCACCCCATATAAAAAAGACATCTTTAGTAGGTGTCTTTTTTATTACTTATAATTAAGCTTATTGATACTATTTTTTACTTATTACATTTTCGTATATATATCCAAATATGAATAAAAGTACCGTATATCCGGCTACTACTTTTGCAATCCCAGTCCAATTAAAAGATTGGCCCAATACGGGTGGAGCCACTGCATTAGTAATAGAATAGCTCAGCATAGCAGTAATGAAACCAATTATTGCTCCAACAATTAGCCAATAATATTTTTTCATTTTTTATTCCCTTCTAAAAACTATTAGTGTTTTTTTCGTCGTTTATGAGCCACTTACCGTTTTGACTAATAACGCTATACTCATAGCCTTGAGTGTATTGATTAGAGTTATCGGTATATTTATATAATACATTTACTTGGGCTTTGTAGTTACCGTCAGGTTGTTTTGCAACATTAATTACTCTAAAGCTACTTGGATATTGAAACTGACGTTGATCGGGGCTAAGCTGATTAAAGTTGTATTCACCTTGAAAACCGGTGGTCATTACTGGTCTCATTTGGTTGGCATTACCAGCTATAAAGCCGTTTTCAAATGTATTTACGTTGTTAGTAACGGTCGTTTTGTCGGCGGCATCTTTGGCTGCGGCTGCAGCTGCAGCATCTTTAGCTTCTTGAGCCTTTTGCTCGTCAGCGTCTATTTGGCTTTTTATTTTGTCTAAGGTGTCAGCGATATTATATATACTATCGGGCATTTTATTTCTTAAAAACTTAGCATTATTTTGAAAATTGTTTACCGCAGTTTCGGCGCTATTTGCTAGATCGTTTAGACTGCTACTGTCGGCCGAGCTGTATGTAGCGATTGCTTCACTCTGGCTAGATGCCTTCGAGATGTAGTCGCTTAGTGAGCTAAGGGCACTTTTGTAGTTTTCTATGTCTTTTTTATCGGCCGCTGTAGCAGAGAGTTGATCGGCTTGAAATTTCTTATCTGATATAAGCTTGTTATAAGCTTGTAGTGCTGTGGTGTAGTCTGCATAGTTTGATTTATCATTAGTAACCTTGGTGCCTACAGTATTTACAGTAGTTGCGCCTTGGGTAACTTCTTGCCAAGCATTTGCCATGGCGGTTTGGTTTTGGGTAGCTTTGCGCGATATAAAGAGCCAAGCACTCAATGCAACAATTACCAATACACCGAGTACAATTAATAACCATGGCCAGAATTTTTTATACCAAGGCTTATCTTCACCAGAGGTTTTTTCGGAGTTAATTAAATATTTATCGCCATTTTCTTTAACTAGATCGTAAGTTTTGGTAACAGTTTTTTGCTTATGATTTTTAGTATTTTGCATCAACACTTCGGCAGTAACATAAATACTGCCTGCTTCTTTGCTAGTACGTATTAATCTAAAAGATACTGGTTTTGATTTTAACGGCTTTTGCGGGTCTAGGGCAGTGAAATCATAGTCGCCCTGAAAATTCTCGGTCATAACAGAACGCATTTTGTCGGGCTTGCCGTCTATTCGGGCATCCAGAAAAGTTACTACTTGCTTTTCTGCGGCATTAAGTTGAGGAGTTGTTTCCTTGTTTTCAGCTACAGCTTGTGAGTTATTGTCTTCTTGCATTTCTAATTAAAACTTATGTTTATTATTATAGCACTATTTTAGCATTGCTTGGGCAAGACTTAAGAAAATGAAAAAACCGCCCACATCAGTACAGGTGGTAATAAAAATTGTTGCCGAAGTAGCCGGATCTTTACCTAAACGCTTCATAATAAGTGGTATTATGGCGCCCGCCACAGAAGCAATAATTAGATTGCCGATCATAGCTAAAGCCAATACCAAACCGAGCATTGGGTTTTTATTAACTACAACTGCCACGCCAGCTACAATCAAGCCATTTATAAGTCCATTTATTACTCCTGCGCCAAACTCTCTAAAAACAAATTTTAGGCTGTGTTGTAAATCTATCTCGTGCATCACCAGCCCACGTACCGCAACAGCAAGAGTTTGGGTAGCGGCATTACCACCCATGCCAGCAACTATGGGCATATATACTGCTAGCAAAGTAAATTTGGAGATAGTGTCTTCATATAAGCCTACAACCGAGGCAGCCAAGAAAGCAGTACCTAGGTTGATCATCAACCATAAATATCTATTTCTAACCTTAGCCCCGACTCCATCTAAGGCATCTTCTTCTTTGCTTACACCCGCAAAGCCATACAAATCATTGGCGGTTCTTTTGTCTATAAGACCGAGTAAGTCGTCTGAGTGTATTACGCCCAAAATACTTTCATCTTCGTCTAGCACCACCACTTTATTATGCGGATTGCGAATAAAAGAATTGACCACTTTATGCTCGTCATTATCAAAATGTACCGATGGGACTTTGTGAATATATTTATCAATTTTTTCTTTACCACTATGCAATGCCAGCTCGTGTCCCTGGAGTTCGCCAAGTAGTTTTCCGCTATCAACCACTAAAATCGCCGGAAATTTGCCCGTTCTTTTCTCGTGTTCTTTAATATCTTCAGATACATCTTCAAAATGTGATTTGGGTGATATTTCAATATAATCTAAGTTCATTAAGCCAGCCGCTGTGCGCGG
>CAZEIU010000043.1:0-4049 GCA_964512085.1 uncultured Candidatus Saccharibacteria bacterium | reverse complement strand
AAAGCTACACCAGCAAGATATAGATAGGCTCAAAAATGAGCTGATGCCACTATTTAAACAAAATGCTACCAAAGAACAAATTGCTCAAAAGTCTGATGTAAGTAGTTTTGGGTCGAATCAAAACTCTAACTCAGATATATATTTTAAACAGATAGTAACTAACACTAAGTATTACCCAAATTATGCATTGCAAGATAGTACTATTAACAATGTCGTGCCAAGTGGGGTAATCACTACATTGAGCCCTAATGATTTAAAAACTTCATCTTTTGGCGCTATCGAAAGCTCTACTATGAAAGACCTAGAGAATGTTGACTACGGTGCACCTGTAGCCGACTTGCGTGACACCAATAAAGAAATTGCCAAACTTACCAAAAAAGGTGACTTTACAGAAATATTTGCCTCAAAGACCGGAGCTTATATGATAGTACGTCTCGAGGGCATATCACCAGCACCCTATACGTCGTGGGATGACTTTATTCTCAAATATAGCAATACCAACAACCAAAAAAATGAAAAAACCAGTTGGTGGCAAAGTATCAAACAAAATATATACAACAACCAACATATTCTTGGTAGTACCGCTATGGCCGCTACAAATATTCCAGAAACTGTGCCATACATACCAGCGATTGATGCCGATGCGGATGGCTCTAATAGAGAAAAGGGCATAAGTAGTAACGATTGTGCAAATCACCCATTTCTTATGCAAGTCGATACAATCGAGGTAACTGGCACATCTGGTAATTATCAAACGGTTGGATCGGTAGGGTTTGTGGTAAAAGTGAACGTATCACAATCCGGCGGTTGTGGTAGCTTAATAAACGGAACAGCTTGGGCGCCATTTAATGCTAATGGTAATTGCATGAATGGTCAGCCGGCAGTATCGGTAGTAGAGGTGGCTCCAGGTTGGGAGTTGGTGGGAAGTATTGCTCAGCCATGGAACACCCAAAATGTTAATAATGATGGACAATGGGGTGTAAGATATTTTGTAAAAAGAACCACTCCATCTGGCACGACTGTAGGCGGTAGCTCTGCATTAGTACGACAAGATGGTGGAGCTTTTGGTAATCAAGCGCAGGTATCTGGCCACAGTCTTGGTATATCGGCGGGTGGCTATGCTAGTATTTATAGTGCAAATCAACCAGTAATTTCTAAGTCTTGGTCAGCCCAAAGAGATGTTAATTATACCGTTTGCGCACAAGCGCCGGGATCGGTAACAGACGGCCAAGGTAGGGTGTGGTCGAGGATAGATGCTGATGGGCAAAAGTGTCAATCTAATATCAAAAACGGCGCCGTGGCGAGCTTTACGTTTACTTATAAGTTAGATGGAGGCGGGAGTACGTGTAAAGAAGGAGACCCTGCATGTGATCTTTGTTTAAATATCGACGGTATTCAAGACGAGGTACCTGTTGGCTATACAAGAGATGTAAACGGAAACTGTTTTCCGCCAATACCCCAAAAAGTTTTTTATCCATGGTTGCAAACTATAAATGGTGACGTAACAAGTATTGGCGGGGTTATTCGCGGGCAAGTACCTAACACCGATAGCGAGTGCAATAATGATACGCAGGGCAGAGGTGGTAGGCACGCAAATAACACCGAGTTCTATAAGACCAATTGTAGCCCGCCAGGTTTGCCAGAGGCTACATACGTAGTAGCGAGTGGAGGCGACGACCCAATTGGAATGTTTTTCTGTTCGGTCAACCAATACCAGCTGGGAGTCAATCAAAACGAATATAGAAAAAGATGTAATTACAGTAAATACATGAGCAGTAGTGTAAGCTTTGATGAAGTAAATAGCTCTATAGCTACATATTATGACACTAATATTGCTTGCCAAAGCAATTTGGCTACAGCTGAGTTTAGTCTACCCGAAAACATTAATAGTTCTGGCTGTGCACTAGGTACTGTATTTAAGTCTCAGGCAAATACAACTATTAAATCTTCGGCCGCTATTAAGGGGCGAGCAACAATTTTTGTAAATGGTAATGTCGAAATATCGCAAAACATTGTGTATAGCGGTGAAAATGTGGTTAATGCCAAAGACTTACCCAACTTGGCCATATTTGCCACTGGCGATATAATTATAGACCAGAGTGTTACTCGTCTAGACGCAGTACTAATTGCAAAAGGCAGGATTGATACCTGTAAACAGGCTGCTCAGTTTCAAAGCGCATATTGCAATCAAAAGCTCGAAGCAAATGGTTATTGGGCGAGCAATCTATCGCCATCATTCAATAGGCGAATATATAGTTTTACAGAATCTAATATCAACCCCGCTGAGAAAATTACAATGACTCCACAATCGGTTCTGTATCCACCTCCTGGTTTGAGTAAAAGCAACACTACTGTAGATACTCAAATACAAGAAAACTTAAGAGAACTACCACCGAGATTAAAGTAGCATAGGTTGTTTCATATAAGATAATTCTTATGATAAAATAATAGTACTATGAAGCTTTTCCCCCAAGAAGAGAATTACTTTGGGTTAGATATTGGTAGTTCTAGTATCAAACTAGTTCAACTTAGAAAATTACACGCTCAGCCGAGTTTGGTTACATACGGCGATATTGAGGTTGCAGAGGTTACATTGGGTAGCGACTCAGAGATAGATCAAGACAAAATTGCTCAACTTATTTCGCAATTGGCCGAAGATGCTAAGGTCACCTCAAAGAATGTTGTTACTAGCTTGAGCGCCAGCCAGTCTTATATAGCAGTTGTCAAAATACCCAAGCTCAAAAAAGATGAGCTGGCCGAGAGTATCAAGTTTCAGGCCGACAAAGTAGTACCTATGTCACTCGATCAAGTTAAGTTAGACTGGACAGTCATAAATGACGACCCAAAACTAGAAGAACAAGAAGTATTGCTTGTAGCTACGCCCAACAATGTAGCCGATAAATATTTAAATTTGGTACAAAAAGCTGGCTTTGAGCTATTAGCACTAGAGATAAATGCTATTTCTCAATCAAGATCATTATTGAGTGATCAAGACAGACAAAAATGTGTATTGGTGCTAGATATTGGCTCTATTGCTACCGACTTGTGTGTGTATAAAAACGAAGTACCTATATTATTGCGTTCAATAAGTGTAGGCTACAAAGCACTTAAGCGAATAACTATTCAAAATCTGGGCATCGAAGAAGATCAAGCCGATCAGTTCTTGCAAAAATTCGGTATGGATCAGACCAAAGTAGAAGGTCAACTATACAAAACCCTCAAGCCCACTATTGATCATCTTACCGAAGAAATACTCAAGTCTATCAATTATTTTCAAGAGAATCATCATTCGTCTAAAGTCGAAAAAATTATCATTACTGGAGGTACAGCTGCGCTACCGGCCCTACCTGTTTATATTGCAAACGCCACTAAGCTAACTGTAGAGATAGGCAACCCTTGGCAAAACATTAGTTACCCCAAAGAGTTACAGTCTAGCCTAGCAGGCATTAGCCTTAATTATGCTACTGCTATAGGCTTGGCAATGAGGGAGTTTGTATAGCATGAGTGTCAAAATAAACTTACTACCTGAATCCAGAATGTTGAGCTTGCGGTCGGCCTCAAAAAAACGTACCGCAAAAACAACCGTAATTATTCTTGCGGTAGTGGTCGTTACTATAGTTGCTACCTTACTTTTGCTTATTGGCTATGCTTATTCAACCTATCGAGCCGGTGAAGCTAGAGTAAATACCCTCAAAAAAGATATATCTACCCAGTCGGCCAATGAACAGCAAGCAGCCACATTGCAAGAAAACTTGGCGGCTTTTGCGAGTCTACAATCGAGCAGGCTGTATGTGTCTGAAGTCTTTAAGGCGTTGGGCGATCTTATACCCAATGGTGTAAAGGTAACTAGTTTTCAAATAAGTGGTGATTATTTGGTAACAATCTCAGGCACGGCTCCAAGCTTTGCTGCGGTAAGTTCGTTTTCTGAGGCTTTACAGCAATATAATGTCAACTTCAAACCTCAGAGTAATCTTGAGCGCAAGCCGTTGTTTACAAGTGTAACTATTACCTCTGTAAATAAAACTAGCGGGGCAGGTAGCGGTGAAGTA
>CAZEIU010000042.1:0-4088 GCA_964512085.1 uncultured Candidatus Saccharibacteria bacterium | reverse complement strand
TCGTCATGTTGGTGCCAAAACAGCCAGAGATGTAGCCCGATATTTTAGTACATTAAATAAATTCTTAAATGCAACACAAGAAGATTTTGACAAGATAGATGGGGTTGGTGATGTGGTGGCCAAGAGTCTGGCGTCTTGGCTATCTAATAGTAAAAACCAAAACTTCGTAAAAGATATTTTGTCTGGTGGTGTAGTTGTGCAAAATCAATTAGGAGCCAAAAGCACTAAACTTGCCGGCACTACCTGGGTGTTTACCGGAACCTTAGACAGTATGAGTCGCGAAGAAGCCGGCGCAAAAGTAATCGATATGGGCGGTGATATAGTAAACTCTGTCAGCAAAAATACCAGTTATGTTGTAGCGGGTAAAGAGCCAGGTAGTAAGTATGATAAGGCCAAGAAGTTGGGTGTAAAGATACTCAATGAAAAGCAGTTTTTAGAATTAATAAAAAAGGAGAATAAATAATGACTAATCAACAAATAGAAGCATGGAAGAGGGTGCGCAATGCTGGCACATTATTGTTGGTATATGCTTGGATCGGGACCGTAATATCTATAATTCTTTTTGTGGTTGCTATTGTTTTAATGGCTATTAACACTCAGATACCAAATAGTGAGAATGGTGACCCATCTACGGGCACAACATCATCGATTTGGTTTGGGGCGATTCTATTGGCTGTAGTACTTATATTTATAGTGCCTTTTGTGGTGGTAAATTTTATTGGCGCAAAACGTTTGCGTCAACCTATCGCAAAGCCTCGTGGTTGGTTAATTTACATGATAGTCTGTGGTGCTCTCAGCGCCACTAGTATAAATGGAATACTAGAACTGATATTTGCAATATTAGCTCTAACATCATTGCATGAAATTGAAGGCGTACAACCACCTGCCCTAGAACAACTTAACCAGCTCACTAAATAACTTATGCTTGCCAGAACTACTACTGTCTAGGCTATAATAGATAATCGTAAAAAGGCGCACGGGGGAGCGCCTTTTTGCATGCTATAAATAGATATATTAAGTAGTCAGTTTCGCCCTCGAAATAATTGCTAATATCAGATATACTATATCTAGCATGACAAAACTTACTCAAGAACAATTAGAATATATCGCCACACTGGCGCGAATCGAAATAAGCAAAGAAAATTCACAAAGAATAGCCGAAGACGTTGGCTCGATTTTGGGTTTTGTAGAACATATTCAAGCCACTAATACCGACAATGTTGAAGCCGTCTCTCAGGTTACAGGGCTTCAGGATATTTGGCGAGAAGATATTGTGCAAGATTGTGATATATCTAGGGACGAATTGCTTGCAAACGCACCCTCTACTCAAGATGGCTACATAAAAGTAAAGAAAGTATTGTAGTGAGAGAATTAAGCTATTTATCTATTGAAGAAGCTCACGAGCTATTAATATTTAAAAAAGTAAGCTGTAAAGATCTAGTCGGTTATTATTTTGACAGAATAAGTAAACTCGACGGTGATATAAAAAGCTACATTGTTTTAAACCAAGAGCAAGCTTTAAAGCGGGCCGAAGCTGTAGATAATAAAATTGCCAATGGCAAAGAAATAGGTTTACTTGAGGGTATACCATATTCTGCAAAAGACATGTTCTCCACCAAAGATCTTCAAACTACAGCTGCCAGCAAGATACTCGAAGGCTATATACCGCCATTCTCGGCTACTGCTATTAGAAAACTAGAAGATCATGGAGCGATTCTTTTGGGCAAGACAAACCAAGATGAATTTGCGCATGGTGGCAGTACTGAGAACTCCGGCTTTTTTAAAACTACTAATCCATGGGATAAAACTAAGGTTCCGGGCGGAAGTAGTGGCGGAAGTGCGGCCGCTGTCGCTGCCGACTTTTGTATCTTTAGTTTAGGTACAGATACTGGAGGGTCTATTAGAGAGCCAGCTTCGTTTTGTGGCATTACGGGCTACAAACCTACTTATGGTCTAGTAAGTCGGTACGGAGTAATAGCAATGGCTAGTAGTTTTGATTGTATTGGCCCTCTTACGCGGTCGGCTCAAGACGCACAAATAGTATTAAAAGCTATAGCTGGTCGCGATAGCCAAGATGCTACAACAATTCAAAGCCAACCGGTAGATGATGTCAATAAGTTGCATGACATAGTTTTGGGGGTGCCAAGTGAACACCTGGCTACGACCTCAGTTAAAGAATTAATAAACGCTACGAGTCACAAAACGATTGAGGTTGAACTTATTGAGTCTATGATGGCACTAGCCGCTTATTACGTACTTGTGCCATCTGAAATTAGTTCAAACCTAGAGCGCTATGATGGTGTTAGATATGGCAAAAGCTCCAAAGAAGCCTCAGACGTTACAGAATTATATACTAAAACCAGAGCCGAATATTTAGGCGAAGAACCTAAGCGCAGGATTCTAACTGGTACTTACGCACTTTCTTCTGGTTACTATGACGCCTACTATAAAAAAGCAATGCAGGTAAGAAGACTAATTATCGATAAATTTAACGTTATGTTTGAAAATTGCGATGTACTTGTTACTCCAACAACTTTACAAACGGCATTTGAATTTAACTCTAAGTCTGATCCAATCGAAATGTACAAAACCGATTTGCTTACTGTTACAGCTAACCTAGCCGGACTACCAGCTATCAGTATACCGGCAGGGATCGATGCTAGTACCAAAATGCCACTTGGCTTACAAATAATTGGCAAACAAGGTGAAGACAATAAAGTATTAAGCTTGGCAAATCAGTTTCAACAAAATACTAATTGGCACAAAAAAGTTAAGGAAATCAAATTATGATAAATGGCGTGTTATCATTTCTATTAGCTCTTGTTGTCTTTAGCGGTATTATATATTGGTTTTTAAAAAACATTGCTCAAAACTCAAATGATAAAAGTCGAGGCGATGTTAGTCCTAGCAATCGTCCAGATTTATCAGCTACACAAAAAGGAGTTAATGCCGAACTGGTAAAATCAAAATGGGCTGAAATAGAAGCTATGCAAAATAGTGGGGCAAGTGGTCTTAAGAATGCGCTATTTGAAGCCGATAAGCTACTTGATTATGTGATGATACAAAAAGGTTTTAGCGGTGAAACGATGGGCGACAGGCTTAAAAGCGGGGGCAGTGCTTTTAGCAATCTCAATGCTGTATGGGGTGCACATAAATTGCGCAATCAGCTTGCCCACGAGGTAGAGCACGATATAGTTCCAGAACAGGTCAAAAATGCTATTCAGGTATTAGGTGCTGCAATTACAAACTTGGGAGTAGTAGTTAAGTAATGAACAAATACACCCCAACTATCGGTATAGAGATTCACACACAGCTAGCCACAAAGACCAAAATGTTTTGTGCTTGTGACAACCATAGTGTCGATGCCGAACCAAATACCAATGTTTGTCCGGCATGCTTGGCTTTGCCCGGAACTTTGCCAGTGCCAAATAAAAGGGCTTTTGAGCTGGCAATAATTTTGGCTCACGGACTAAACGCTCAAGTGGCTAGTCGTTGTAGTTTTGATAGAAAAAATTATTTCTATCCAGATTCTCCTAAAGGTTACCAAATTACTCAAATGGACGAGCCTATTATTCAAAAGGGCTACGTTGAAATACTAGTTGAGGGTGAATTCAAAAAAATTGGTATTCATCACGCACACCTAGAAGAAGACGCTGGTAAACTCACTCATCCATCGGGATCAGATTATAGCTTGGTAGATTTTAATAGAGCCGGAACACCACTTATTGAGATAGTAAGCGAACCAGATATGCATACACCGCAAGAAGCCCGCAGATATCTACAAGAAGTTTATGCTATCGCCACAACACTAGGGGTAACTCATGGCGATTTGCAACACGGTAACTTTAAGTTCGACTTAAATGTATCGGTTAGTCCAGACGATTCTCTTGGTACCCGTACTGAGCTAAAAAATCTTAATTCTTTTAGAAATGCCGAAAGAGCCCTTACTTATGAAATTAAAAGACAAATTGAAGTTCTAGAAGCCGGTGAAAAAGTAGCCCAAGAAACCAGAGGCTGGGATGATAATAAATCGGTTACTTTCTCACAAAGAGGTAAAGAGCACGCACACGATTATCGTTATTTTCCTG
>CAZEIU010000041.1:0-4243 GCA_964512085.1 uncultured Candidatus Saccharibacteria bacterium | reverse complement strand
TTCTCTTTTGCTGACTGGTTTTTCAAAATATTTCTTTTTGCGAGCAGTAGCTAAAATACCAGACTGTATGACTTTTTTATTAAATCGTCTTACCAAATTTTCTGCCGACTCATCGTCTTTTTTGATTACTTCTAACAATTGAATTCCTTTCTTATTGATTAAGCCATATTTTACCTTAAATATAACTTTTTTACAAGTACTATAATATCTTTTTAAACTTATAAATAAATTATTAATTAGCCAATTGCAAATAACACAGTTTAGCAAAAATGAATAAAATTATTTATAATATGTAAGAATACTAATTGCTTTTATATAAGCTTTTTATATGTGTCTTGTACCAATTTGTTATTCTTTTAATAACTTAATATCTACAATCTCTAATTGCGGTCTGGCGACATTTTGCCAAACATTTTTTTGCAAAAAATAAGCAAAGTCATACATTTTACCACTCTCTAAAAATGGCCATTTGTGTGAGGACCCAAATGCAATACCATCAATTATCTGTCCGTTTGGCGTTTTAATTTTGAACTTAACGTGTGTATTATTTTGACCAATTAGACGATACTCATTTAAATGAAATCTTCCAGCAAAAAGTGGCTGTTGATTCTCATTGCCAAAAGGCTTTAATAAAACTAAATCATCTACCATGCTGAGCTCTGGGGAAAAGTTATCTATATACATGTCTATATCGATTGAAGGCAAAAGTTCTGATATATCGGTATTATTAAGAGCGTATATATTGATATCATTACTAAATAATTCAATGTTGTCTGTTTTAATGCTTAACCCCGCCGCAAAATTATGTCCTCCAAACGATTCTAGATATTTAGAACAGTCGGTTATAGCATTTATTATAGAAAATTTACCATAACTCCTAGCTGAACCCTTGGCATTTTCGCCGTCTATAGAAAAAATAATACAGGGCTTATGGTATTTTTCTGCTATTTTACTTGCAACTATTCCAATTATTCCGCTAGACCAATTGGCGTCTGACAATACCAGTATCATATTTTGTTTTTGCGATTTTGCTTGCTTATCTGCACCTACAAATATCTCTTGTGTCTGTTGCTGTCTTTCTATATTCAGTTCATTTAAGGTTTGAGCAAGCTTATTGGCCTCTTTCACATCTTTTGTTAATAATAAATTAAGAGCGGCTTTGGCATGCTTAAGTCTACCAGCAGCATTTAGTCTGGGGCCAAATCTAAATCCTAAATCTGACTCTTCTACTTCTTCAAGTTTGGTAGATGAAACATCTGCTAGAGCACGCAAACCTACCCTACGACTTCTTTGCATTACCTTAAGACCATAATATGCTAGCACTCGATTCTCTCCAACAAGAGGTACTACATCGCAAATCGTACCAAGCGCCACCAAATCAAGTAACCATTTCTCTTGACCAAGCTCTAATGTATCAGGGTACGTTTGTTGCATTGCCCTTACGAGTGTAAAAGCCACACCAACCCCAGCCAATTCTTTAAAGTTATACTTACTACTTTTTAGTTTTGGATTTATTAGTGCCAACATGCCTTTAGGTAATTTATCAGGCGGTTCATGGTGATCGGTTATTATTAAGTCTAGAGAAACTTTTTGGGCATACTTGGCCTGATCGACAGCGCTTACGCCACAATCTACCGAAATTACCAGATTTACTCCTTTTGATTTAAGCTCGGTTAGTGCATCGGTATTTAAGCCATAGCCTTCTTCGAATCTGTCTGGTATATAGACGCTCACATCACATTTGTTGTAGCTAAAAAAATCGTGTAATAATGCCGAGGCCGTAATGCCATCGATATCGTAATCGCCATAAATTACTATTTTTTCTTTTTTAGTTATGGCGTCGTAAATTCTTTTGGTAGCTTTTTCGATGTCTGGCAACAATAGAGGGTCAGATAAATGATCATTATAACTTGGATGAATAAACTCAAGCGCAGCACTGCTATCGTAGCCACGAATTTTTAACACTTCGCTAGCCAAATCATTCGATTCAATAGACTGCTTATGTTTTTTAATATTCCATTTTATATTTTGGGCGCTCATAGCCCAATTATAACTTATTGACAGCTTTTATAGTTTAATTGTGCTGATTTGTTAAATAATACGAGCTCGATGATCTTGGCTTAAAACCAATAGGCTGTGCTGGTAAATAACTGTGACTAGTAAAACGAGAGCTATTATTAATGCTTTTTTGTTTTTCTAATATTTTTTTGTCTACTAAAAACATACTGATTGTGTTTTTTATTTTTGTTATCATTTTGTTCCTTTTTATTTTTTATTTGATTACTACACGATTATCCTCTTATTTCTTATGCGAAGTTTTTAAGACCATACTTTGCAATTCTTTAAATAATAAAAAAGTTTGATTTGCCCAATACACTTTTGTGTTACTGTCTTTGGCAGAACGAACATAGCCAATTTTTTCAAGCTTAGCTAGCTCTCTAGCGATGTTGCCAGGATCTTCTTTTATAATCTTAGCCAGACCTCTAATGTGAATTTTGTAGTCTGGATATTTAGAAAATAACATAATTATTTTTCGTCTGGTTTTGCTGGTAATAAAATATTGCAACATCTCTTCAACTCAATAAATATAGTATAACTCACAACTTGTAGTAATTACAACAGTTATGTTTAACCTTATTGTTCTTATGTTATAATATAGCTATGGAAGCTCTTTGCCCAGATTGCAATACCGAACTCACCCCCTCTATAGTGGGCTATTTGTGCCATGGCTGTGGTAGTGTGCACAGCTTTAATAAAGTGTCTAGTAGCGTCAAAACTGGTCAAAATAACCAGTCTCATAAAGTGTCGTCAAAAGAAGATTTGAACCAAAAAAGTAGTCGATCGGTTTTTGCCAACAAAGATTTGCCAAAGCCAGAAAAAGTAAAATTTCGACATAAAATCAAAAAGGCTTTTGTACCCGAAATATCAAAAAGATAACTATTTTTTTGATTTAGATTTTGCAGTGACTTTTTTGCTGCGCTTAATCTTCCAGTTGTTATACACCACCAGCAAAGGTGCAGCATTAAAGATTGAAGAATAAGTACCAGATATTATTCCAATAAGTAGCGCTAGTATAAAGTACTTGATAGATTGACCGCCAAACAAAAAGAAAGCTAAAAGCACCATCACAACCGTAAGTGAGGTGTTGAGCGAACGTGCAAAAGTTTCTAATATACTGTCATTAACTAGTTGCTCAAAAGGTTTGTTGTAGCGACGCAAGTTTTCTCGTACCCTATCAAAAACTACAATAGTATCGTGCACCGAGAAGCCGATTACCGTAAGGACCGCCGTTACAAATAGTGCATCTACCTGTATGCCCAAAAAATGTCCAAGTATTGCAAACAGTCCAAGCACCAATAAGGCATCGTGTAGTACCGCAATAATAGCAGTTACTCCAAAGCTCCAAGGACTTACTGGTGGTGGTGTATTGCGAAATGCAAATGCAATATAACAAATTATTGCCAAACTAGCCAAAGCTACTGCTATCGCGGCGTTTCGTGTAATATCTTTACTCACAGCCGGCCCGACCGAACTAAATGAGGTTTCTTCAGAACCTTGAGTCTGCAAAATAGATTTTACTTTTTGATGAACTTCTTCGCTTGGGCCTACGCCTTCGTCACTATATCGCACCAATAATTTATCGCTGCCACTAGTAGTAACGGTCACGTCTTTAACGCCAGCCGAACTTACCAAGCTCGCCAGCTCGCTTTGCCTTAAAGTTGTTTTGACTTCTAACTCTTGCCCGCCGGTAAAATCAATGCCCGGTTTTAAACCCCAGAGTATTAATGCTATTACGCCTGGTAATATAACAATAATAGAAATAGCAAACCACAGTTTTCTTTTGCCAACAATATCTATCATTTATTTGCTCCTTTGGCTGGCAACTTTGAGAATTTGTAAAACTTTTCGTTTCTACCCCAGCTTGTTTGCATTAGCATTTGCAAGAATGTGCGACTTACTGTAATTGCCGTAAACATACTTACCAACACCCCAATTGCTAACGTAACTGCAAACCCTTTAATAATAGGAAGGCCAAAATTAAATAGGATTATACAAGTAATAAGAGTAGAGATATTAGAGTCACGAATACTGTTCCATGCTCTGCTAAAACCAGCATCTAAGCCCGCCTCTAGGCTTGCGCCATCTCTTACTTCTTCTTTCCAGCGTTCAAATATAAGTATATTGGCATCTACAGCCATACCAATACTCAATATAAAACCAGCTATACCAGCAAGAGTTAGAA
>CAZEIU010000040.1:0-4632 GCA_964512085.1 uncultured Candidatus Saccharibacteria bacterium | reverse complement strand
GACACTTGATCATTAGGTTGAAAAATATATCGCAAATAGGCCAAGACATCTTTTATTTCTTTGCGTTCATAAAACCTTACTCCACCAATTATTTGGTAAGACAGACCGTATCGCAAAAAGGCTTCTTCTAGCGATCGTGATTGGGCATTCGTTCTATATAACACCGCAAAATCGTGCAAACTCATACGGGGATCTTGCGACATTAGTGTTTGAATATTTTGCACTATAAATCTACCTTCTTCTAACTCATCACGAACTTGCACTAAGTGAATAGGTTCGCCTTCCTCGGCATTGGTCCACAGTTTTTTATCTGACCGAGCTGTATTTCGACTAATAACTGCTCCGGCGGCATCTAATATTCGCTGAGTGCTTCGATAATTACGTTCGAGTTTTATTACCTTGGCTTCGGGGTAGTCTTTCTCAAAATTTAGTATATTCTCGTAGTTAGCTCCACGCCAAGAATATATGCTCTGCCAATCATCGCCTACTACACAGATATTTTTGTGCTTTTGGGCCAAGAGTTGAATTAGCTTGTATTGAGCATGATTAGTATCTTGATACTCATCGACCATAATATACTTAAATTGATTTTGGTATTTTTCCCTTACTTTGTCGTTTTCGATAAGTAAAATGGCAAATTTCATTATTAGATCATCAAAATCCAAAGCTCCAGCTTTTTGAAGTTCATTTTGATAGATAGGATATATTTCGGCAGATTGTTCTTGAGCATAGGTAGAGGCCATTTGTTTGTACTCATTCGGGCTCAACAGCTCATTTTTGGCACTCGATATTGCATGAGCCACTCCATTGGGGGTAATCTTTTTTTCATCTAGACCTAGTTTTTTTATAATTGTTTTTATAAGCGCATGACTGTCCCCTGTGTCATATATCAAAAAATTGCTAGAGTAGCCAATCTCGGCAGCTTCGCGCCTTAATATTTTATTGGCAATAGAATGAAAAGTGCCCAAGAACGGCATGTACTGGGTGTTGTCTTCATTAAATTTAAGTAGCCTCGCTACTCGACGTCGCATTTCACCGGCAGCTTTATTGGTAAAAGTAACGGCCAAAATATTGGCTGGGTTAACTTTTTTGTCTTGCACCAAATAGGCTAAGCGATGAGTTAACGTTTTGGTTTTACCCGAACCAGCACCAGCCAACATAAGCACTGGGCCATCGGTAGCCAAAACGGCTTCTTTCTGTTCGTCGTTTAGATCGTCTAAAATCTTAGTCATTACTTTATTGTACTACACCCGATGGCATCGAACAGAATACGTACTAAATTATTGTCTTATTTTGTGATATGTGTTAATCTAGCTCCAGAATTTGCACCTCAAAAAAGGAGCGCGTCAACAATGACCTATAACATTAGAGAAGAAGAGCGCTGTACTTGCCCATGGCCCACATTACGTTATCTCTGCCCGATTAATCCCGACCCGTCTCATTTTGAGCTCGAACTATTTACTGTTGTTCCGTTAAGTGTGGCTAGGCAAAGAATTATCGATCACATGGTAAGGCATCATAACCCTGGTTGGAATATGTATCTTACTTTGGCTATGCGTGAACGCATGAAAAATGGCATGCCCGACAATGTTTTACCTGCTTCTATAGCACGTTTGTTAGCTTTGTCTAATCAAAATGAGGTAATTGAGCCAAATAGTGAAATGCTTATAGTCTGCCCGACTTAATCCTTATAATTATTTACGAGGATTTTTATTATAACGCTCTACACATTCTTCAAATACTACTTTGGCTTCATCAAAACCGGCGAAACCTTTTATTTCTACAATGTCGCCTTTTAAATCTTTGTAGTGTTCAAAGTAATGCTTAACAGCATGTTTCCAGTGCTCTGCTACATCGTCTAATGATTTAATATCATCATAATGTTTGTCGTCGGCTGGCACCCCAATAAGTTTGTTGTCTACTTCACCGCTATCTACCATGTACATCACACCAATTACCCGAGTTGGTACGATTAAGCCCATTGGCATAGGGTCGTCACTAATAAGAAGCATATCTAAGGCATCACCATCTTCATCCAAAGTAGATGGTATAAATCCATAATCGCTTGGGCTACCTAAGTGAGTTTGGTGCACTCTATCTAGCACAAAATTACCAAGTTCTCTTTCGAATTCAATCTTAAGTCTGCTACCTTTTGGATTCTCTATTACGGTATTTACTATTTCGGGGGCTTTGTCGCCATAGGTAATATCTAATAATGACATATTTCTTAGCTTCCTTTCGATAATTTTATAGCTGTATTATACCTGTTTTACAGATTTATTCCAGCTTTTATTTGAGTGGCCTTTACTATTCCAGCAAAGTTTTTGTAGTTAAGAGAAGCAGAGCCAACCAAAAAACCGTCAACGCCATTTAGCTGAAGATAGCTTTTGGCATTATCACTATCTACACTGCCGCCGTACAAAACTTTTACATTCATACTAGCCATTCGGCCATAAAGCTGGGCCAAAACATTTCGAATAAGCATCACCATTTCTTCTACTTGGGCGGGTTTGGCAAAATTACCATTGCCAATTGCCCAAATTGGCTCATAGGCAATTACTAAATTCTCTAGGTCTTTTGCTGTCACCCCCCGAAGATCAGTGTTAATTCGATCTAAAACTACTTGTCTTGCTTGGCCTTCAGTTCTATCAACGCTAGTCTCGCCCACACATAGTATTGGCTTGAGCTTGTGACGCAAGGCAATAGTTACTTTTTTAGACTCCACAATATCGGTTTCGGCAAAAAATTTTCGTCTCTCTGAATGACCAATAATTGTGTACTTAGCAAATTGTTTAACCATCTCAGCAGAGATTTCTCCGGTATAGGCCCCTTCTTCGTATTCGCTAATATTCTGTACCCCCAGTTCAAACCTTGGTGAAGTCTTAAGGGCTTTGATCTCTTTGTGCAAAGCAAATAAATGCGTAGATGGCGGGCAGAGCACAATATCGCAATAAGAAAAGTTTTGTAACTCCTTGTGTATTCTGGTTACAAGCAAGGAGCCCTCTGGCACCGTAGTGTGCATTTTCCAATTGCCAACAATAAGCTTGCGGGGGATGTTAGACATAAGCTTATTATACAAATACTTAGGCTACATATCTACAGCTACTGACCGACTTCTATGAGACGAATAGAGTTGGTGCCTCCAGCCATACCTACATTAGTACCAAAAGCTAGCACCACCCAATCGCCTTTTTGAATATGTTTTTTGGCGACTAGTTTCTTGATAATATCACCAGATATATAGCGTTTATTCTTTACTAAGTATGGCTTACCACCCCAGACAATAGCCATTTGATTGCACGTTTTCTCTTCTGGGCTAGCAATAATAATTGGCATCAGAGGTCTTAGTGATGATATCGAAAGAGCTGTTGAGCCAGTAATAGTTTCGGCCAATATCAATTTTGCCCCAACTTGCTCGGCAAGGGTTATAGCGGCCAAGCTTACACTGTTTTGAGCTAGTACACTAGCAGTTTTTCCAACTTTGTTATTTGTAAATATTTTTTTTGACGAAGTTACGAACCTTTTGATTGGTCCTAATTGCTCGGCATAGTCGACGTCTAGCTCTTGAGGCTCTCTATTAGATGTAGGCAAAACATCTATTTCTAAGCGATTTTTGGCAAAATACTCCTCGCTGCGCAGTATAACTCTTTTCATTAATTTAACCGTATCTACTGGATACTGACCAGCTGCGGTTTCGCCAGACAACATAACACAGCTCACACCCAAACTAACTGCGGTAGCAATATCATTTACTTCAGCTCGTGTGGGCTGGGGGCTCGATATCATACTCTCAAGCATCTGAGTGGCCATAATAGATGGTTTTTTGTACTTACGAGCAAGCTGAATTATTTCTCGACCTATGAGTGGCACATCTTCGTTGCTGGTTTCGGTTGCTAAGTCGCCCCTAGCGATCATCACAGCATCGGCTGCTTCTATTATCGACTCCAAGTTATTAGCCGCTTGGCGTGTTTCTATTTTGGCAATTACTTTGGCTTTGCTATTATTTTTTATAAGCATTTTTTTTAAAAACAATATGTCTTGCGCCGACTGTACAAAACTTAGGGCAACATAATCGATATCGTTAACATATCCAAATTTTAAATCATCGAGATCTTTTTGGGTAAGTATGTCTTGAGAATCAAAAACTGTATCGGGTAAATTAATTCCTTGATTACTAAATACTTTTCCCGAATTTTTAATCTCGACAGTTATTTTGTTACCAACTATTTTTTTAGCAATTGTTTGTACGGTACCGTCTCGCAATAGCACTCTATGGCCTACTTTGACCGACTTAGAAAAATCAAATTGCACTGGCATTGATCCGGCTTGATATTTTTTGCCCAAAAATAAATCAATTTGCTGTCCTGCTTTGAGATCAACTCCACCGCTTGGCAAACTGCCCAAACGAATTTTGGGGCCTTGTAAGTCTTGAATAATAGCTACAGATCGATCTAATTTTTTGGCAGCAGTACGTGTTTTGTGAATAATATCTTTGTGCCAACTATGAATACCATGGCTAAAATTAAGTCGCACACCATTTACTCCAGCGCTCAAAAGCTGTTCTATCTTTTCTTCGCTTGCTGGGCCAATAGTTGCAATAATTTTAGTTTTTTTGTAAGTTGTTGCGCTTAC
>CAZEIU010000039.1:0-4633 GCA_964512085.1 uncultured Candidatus Saccharibacteria bacterium | reverse complement strand
TCTTCGGTGCTGCTGTCGGCAACAATGATATCCTCTTCTAAGCTAGTCTCTAGAGCGTAGTTGGCCAAATCTTCAGCTGACACTACTTCTTTTGATTTGTCACCTGCCGAGTTTGCAGCAGCTTTTTGGTCGTTTTTTTCTTGCTGAGTAATAAGAATTTTTTGAATAATCTCGTCGCGTTCTTTGTCGCTATAAGCCCATTCTGAGGTTTTGCCTTTACTTACTTTATATAGCGGTGGTTGAGCAATATAAATATTGCCACTATTTACGAGTTCAGGAAAATGTCTGTAAAAAAGAGTTAAGAGTAGAGTGCGAATATGGGCACCATCAACATCGGCATCGGTCATAATAATAATTCGACTGTAACGTAGCTTAGAAATATCAAATGTGTCGCCAATACCTGTGCCTAGGGCAATAATTAGCGACTTCACTTCGTTGTTAGCTAGCATCTTGTCTAGTCGAGCTCGCTCAACATTTAGTATCTTACCCCTTAGTGGCAAAATCGCTTGAGTTTCTCTATCGCGACCTTGCTTACCAGATCCACCTGCCGAATCACCCTCTACCAAATACAACTCACTCTTAGCGGGGTCTTTGCTACTACAATCGGCGAGCTTACCGGGCAGGGTCATGCCTTCTAGGGCACCTTTGCGGATAACACTATCACGTGCAGCACGAGCAGCCATTCGGGCTCGAGCACTCAATACCCCTTTGCCAACGATTTTTTTGGCTTCGTTGGGGTTTTCTTCGAGGTAGTAACTTAGATACTCGTTTAATACTTTTTCGACAACGGTTCGGATTTCTGGGTTACCAAGCTTAGCTTTGGTTTGGCCTTCAAATTGTGGGTCTGGTAGCTTCACCGATATAACAGCCGTAAGTCCTTCGCGTACGTCATCTCCCGTAAGATTTTCTTCTTTTTCTTTTATAATGCCGTTTTTGCGAGCATAGTCGTTTATGACTCTAGTAAGGGCCGAGCGAAAACCAACCACATGGGTGCCGCCCTCGGGGTTAAAAATATTATTTGCAAAAGCCTTGAGTTGCTCGTTGAAGCTATCACAATACTGTATAGCCAACTCGACATTAACATCGCCTACAGCTTTTTCAACATAAAAAGCTGGCTGATTATATGACTCTTTGCCTTTATTGAGGTGTTCTACATAACTTCTTATACCGCCTTCAAAGTAAAAGCCGTAACTTTGCTTGTTGATTTCATCGACCAACTTTACACTTACACCTTTGGTGAGATAAGCTTGGTGTCGTAAATAATCTAAGATAGTCTTGTAATTAAATTTAGTCGTTTCAAATATGCTATCGTCGGCCAAAAAACTAATTTTGGTACCGCGTTTGTCGGTTTTGCCAATCTTTTTAATATCACCCTTGGGTACACCGTTTTTGTATTCTTGTTGATACTCAAAACCATCTTTATAAACTGTGGCAATAAGATCAGTAGAAAGTGCATTTACTACACTCACACCCACACCGTGCAAACCACCAGATACTTTGTATCCACCGCCGCCAAACTTACCACCAGCGTGCAAGGTAGTAAGTACGGTTTCAAGTGCACTCTTGCCAGTAGTTTTATGTACATCTACTGGAATACCACGACCATTATCAATTTCTGTCACCCAACCATTCTCATGCAAGATTACTTCTACATGATCTGCTTCGCCAGCAATTGCTTCGTCGATAGAGTTGTTTACAAGCTCCCAAACTAAGTGGTGCAGGCCATCCGGACCAGTACCACCAATATACATTCCGGGTCTTTTACGGACAGGCTCCAAGCCTTCAAGTACTTGAATTTGCTCTGCAGAATAGCTGCTACTTTGTTTTTTTGCCATATACAGGCTTTGCCCCTCGTAATTTAATGTTTGATATTATTTTAGTCTAATAACAAGCTAATAATAAGCTTTATTTTTAGCTTATATTACATACTATTATAGCTATTCAACAGATATAAAGCAACGCTTTTAACCCTTATATTTTATCTTTTAAAAAAATTCTATTCAATTCGCTACGCTATTCGATCTCAGCTTTTATACCACCGAATTTATTGGCAATAACATTATAAAGACCTGCGCTTATAAGTCCTGCGAGTAAACCGATAACGATATAGATACCTACCAATAGCGCTCCAAACACAAGACCTCCCAATAATCCGCCCAGCAACCCAAGAGTTAGATTGTTGGAGTTTGCGCCAGCCACTATAGCTACAACAAAAATAATTATTGCATACAAAACTCCAATAGTTAGACCTATTAAGCCATAAATACCAGCAAATATTTTAGCTACAGACATTAACTCAAATCTTTTAATTACTACAGATTTGTTTGTTTTCATTTTTTAATATTTTTTAACTTAAAGACTAAGCTTCTGATCGTTTATGGAATCTTGTAATAATAAACTCAACCAAGACTCCAACTATTGCGCCAATAATTAGTAGTAAAACTAAGGTCATATTTGGAATAACATAGCCATAGTATCGAGCCGCAATATAAACTATCAAACCTAGTATAAGACCCATAACGGCGCCTCCAATAAGCGCTGAGGGTCTAAATACTGTTTTTGCAGTTGCATCACTTACACGCTCAACCACTGGATTATGTACCACCTTAGAAAAAGCTCTCGAACCAGGAGGTAACTGTGCTCTTACATTTTTAAGTTCTTTTTTATAAACTGCTTTTTTCTCTGCTTTGGTATAGCTAGCTGCATCTCTTTGTTTGGTCTCGGCGGTTGATTCACGTTTAACTCTTTCTTTATCTTTTGAAAGATCTAGTTCTCTTTTTTCTTTTTCGGCAGCTAATTTCTTCTCGGCTTTTTCGCCTCGCTCAGCTAAATCACTTTCTTTTTTAGCTATCTCAGATTTGCTTACAACTTTTTCGGGTGTTTTGGCTCGCTCTAAATCACTTCGCTTAATTTCTGGTTGTTGCTCACGTGAATCTCTTAACTTTTCTGGGCTATTATCAGCCATTTTGTACTCCTCCTTCATTTAGGGTTTCGACTAGCTCTAGTTCTCGTTTCAATAGTCTGTTTCTGAAGAACAAGTATAGTGAGCTCGCCGCAAATAGGCTGATCAAGGCAATAGGAATAGCAGCTCCACCAGTTTGCGGCAAGGTACCAATAATCGGAACAGCTGCAGGTATAGTTGCCGCTAAACATTCAAGTTGCTTGGCAGGGTTTATACTCAATGGGGTAACTACGATATTACCGAAGAATTCATCTTGCATTTTGCAGTCAAAGTTAGTCTTGTCGGTTGGCTTTTGAGCTGTGGTTGGTATTGGGTTCTTTACTTGTACAGTAAAGCTTTTGGTAACATAGGTGGGCGAGTTGGTATTGGTGCTCGGTGGTACATCGATTGCTGGCCAAGTTAAGAAGGTTTGATTATCACGTTGAGTAATTTGTCCGCCGCCATTATCAACGATGTCTGCATATTGAAGAATATCAGAGATATTGTCCTCGAAAACAAACGCTTTGACTACATCGGTTCCAATATTGGCAATACCGATAGTATAGGTTAACTTATCTCCTGCGCGTGCGGTAGAATCATTTGCGTTAGTAGGTTTACCGTCATTAGTTAGCTGAGTATTATTAGCTACAGTTTTTCTAAATATCTTTTGATCGACAACTTTCTTATCTACCACTATAGTAACCGAACAGCTTGGCTTTGTAGAAGTTGCATTATCAATTGCTTTTACCGTTACCGTGGCTGTATAGCTACCTTCTTTGTCATAACTATGCTGAATTGATTGACTTAACTTGTCACTGGCAACTGTTTGCTTTTTACCATCACCAAAATCAAACTGGTATTCTTTGACTGTAGTCTGATTGACACTAGCTTCAGCAGTGAGCGTAGTGTTAAATGGCACACTAGATCCACTTTGTGGCTCGGCACTCAAGTTTACACACTGGAATGTCTTTGGTAGGGTTTGAGAAGTTACAGTATAAGTTTTTTTACATCTAAACTTAGTTGGCACTTGCTGATTGTTTTGGTCAAATACGTTTAGTATTATTAGATATTCGCCATCTTCTGTAGTTTTAAACTCAGTTGCATCAAATGAAGTTGCCGGAGGAGCAGGATCTTGAAATTCCTGTAAGTTATCAGCCGTCTGAGTGTTGTTTCTGGTAATTACCTTGCCTGTAGGCGTATATTTCTTATCTCCATATGTCTCTGAACCATTAGCGTCTTGCTTGTATTGTGTATATACGTATTTACTTGGTCTAAGACCTGGTCCCGGGCCAGTGCCTTCTTTTATGGCTTTACCAGTAAGCTTAGGCACAAATGGAGCCTTGCCTTTATCGCTTGCAAGCGTTAAGCTACCGCATTGTAAAGTTTTTGGTTGATTTACATCTATCTGCATCGCACAATCACCTTGAAAACTTCCTGATGCTAAAACTTCATCTGCTGCACCAGCAACTTTATAAGCAACCCCAAGTCTTACAATAAATGTTCCAGCATCATTAAAGGTAAATTTTTGCCCTGTAGGGTCTAAAAATATACCTGACTTATCCGGATCATCGGGAATATTAGTAGTCTTTTTGATCGCTGATTTTGGATTACTTAATGGTGCGTCTTTTTCATAAACTGCATATGACATAGTTACTGTTTTATCTTGACCTACTTGGCCCTGACTTACTACTG
>CAZEIU010000038.1:0-4765 GCA_964512085.1 uncultured Candidatus Saccharibacteria bacterium | reverse complement strand
TTGGCTGGGGTGGAGGGATTCGAACCCCCGAATGACGGCACCAAAAGCCGTTGCCTTACCACTTGGCCACACCCCATTATTAAGTTGAGAATTTGACAAAAAAAGAGATAAGCAGTTTTTTGTACCTGATTATTCTATCTGAAAAGCACAAAAAATTCAAATTTGATTTTTATTTTAAGGAGATTAATATATAAAAAGATTAATATCGCCGTAAAAAAATAAATACATCTTGCAAGTATTATTTATAATGATAAAATAAGCCTAGCATAATAAAAAATGGAGGGGGAAATTCCATCAGATTATTGGTGGTTTTTATTGTTTAATGAATAATTTAAGTACAAGAATAAAAGTATATCTAATAGCTATGGTATTAATAATTTTACCACTTACAACCTCGCCGATCGGTGGATATACGGCCCAAGCTAATTCCGTAAGTCGCTGGAATCCATGTAAAACAATTCACTATATGGTAGATCCAACTAATGCGCCACGTGAATGGTTGCCAGATATTAATGCAGCTTTTCATGATGCATCAATTTACACCGGAATAAAAGTAAAATATGACGGAGTTTGGCCGCATAATAGACAGCACCAAGATGATGGCGATCCAGTGCTGATTAGTTTTAGGTCAGAACCAGGATTCACTAAGCTGGGTTATACAGAGCCAGCCATCAGAAATGGAAAAATAGTCGGTGGTACGATTTTAATTAACCCGATTATTAAGAACTATTATCCAAATGTATATAAAAGAATAATTTATCATGAGGTAGGTCATATATTTGGTTTGCCACACTCACAACCAAAATATAATTATGTAAGTGTAATGGGCTATGCATGGGCTCCTTACAAACCTGCCGATATATTTATGTTTAAAATCGTAGGAAAGCAACCGGGAGAATGTCGAAGATGATAAATATAAGTTGCATATATTCAATCTTCATTAGAGTAATAATTAAATAAGATTAAAGGCATGGTAAATAAATTATGCTATTGATATAATTAAGGTCGAATGACAGAAGAAAAAACTGCAGTAATTGAGGTAAAAAACCTCAAAAAATATTTCGGTAAAGTAAAGGCTCTTGATGGCGTGAGCATGCACGTAGATAGAGGGCGCATTTATGGTCTACTTGGCCCGAACGGTGCGGGCAAAACTACAGTAGTGCGAGCTCTCGCTACGCTTATCCAGCCAGATAGTGGAGAAGTAACAATTAATGGAGCAGATGTAGTAAAAGAATCTAATAAAGTTAGACGTATGATTGGGTTGGCCGGCCAATTTGCAGCTGTTGATGACTTTTTAACAGGTCGGGAAACTCTCATGATGGTGGCCAAGCTATATCATGTGCCCAAAAAAGAAGCCAAAAAACGTACCAACGAACTATTGCGACGACTTAGCTTAACGGACGCTGCCGACAGACCAGCCAAAACCTATAGTGGCGGCATGCGGCGTCGTTTAGACTTAGGTGCAAGTTTAGTGGGTAAACCCGAGATATTATTCTTAGATGAGCCCACTACAGGTCTTGACCCTCGAACTCGCCAAGAACTCTGGGAACTTATCCGCGAACTCGTGGCTGAAGGACGCACTTTGCTTTTAACCACTCAATATTTAGAAGAAGCCGATGCTTTGTGCGATTATATTAGCATTATTGATAGAGGCAAGGTGGTAAAGTCGGGTACCGCTACACAACTCAAAGCAAGCCTAGGCCGAGATGTAGTAGAGCTACATGTATCCAAAGCCGACCACGATAAAGCCAAAGAGCTGATGAAGAAGGTATCGAAATCTAATCCAACTACCGATGAGATGAGTGGATCACTTAGTGTGCGAGCTCAAAAAGGTTCTGAAATGCTTATAAAAGTAATTAAAGCTTTAGATGATGCAGGAATTAAACCCGACGATGTGTCGGTACACCGACCAAGTCTTGATGACGTCTTTTTGGCAGTTACGGGTAAAAAAGCTACCAAAAAACCAACAGCTAGCAAGAGAGGCAAGAAATAATGGAAAATACTAATATATTTGTAAGCGCAGCTTCTACCATTAGCGATGTTGGTGCAATTGTCAAAAGAAACTTAATGCGGGTGCGACGTTCGCCACAAATATTGGTATTTTCTAGTATTCAGCCGATTATGTTTTTGGTGCTGTTTAACTATGTTTTTGGTGGCGCTATTGGTATTTCTACGGCCGGATCAGGTAGTTATATTAACTTTCTTTTACCCGGAATAATGGCCCAAAGTGCACTTTTTGGCGCCTTACAAACCCCTGTAGCGTTGGTAGAAGATCTCGATAAAGGAGCCATAGATAGATTTAGGAGCTTACCAATGAGTCGTATAGCTGTTCTAGCCGGTAGAACGATAGCTGACGGATTGCGCACAACTTTTACTATCATATTAATGTTTGTGGTGGGTACAATGATGGGGTTTCGTTACCAAGCTGGCACAAGTAAGTTTTTGGCGGCATTAGTATTGGTAGTAGCCTTTAGTTTTGCATTTTCTTGGGTAACAGCTACTCTTGGGTTGTTTATAAGAAACGCCGAAGCAGTACAGACAGCAGGCTTCTTATTTGTGTTTCCGCTTACATTTGCTAGCTCGGCTTTTGTGCCTGTAGCTACTATGCCAGGTTGGCTGCAAGAGTTTGCCCGTAATCAGCCCGTAACTCAGCTTATTAACGCTATGAGGGCTTTATTACTCGGTGGAGTAGCAATAGATGCAGTTTATATTACTATGGCATGGATAGTTGGGATACTTGTAGTGTTTGTGCCGCTTGCCATCTGGAAATTCAAGCGATCTGTTTAGCAAACGATTGACATAGAATTAATTCTGTGATATTATAATTAAACGTATTTTTATGAATGCCGAACTCCATAAATGTTGTGTCGCCGTTCATTAAGCGCGTCAACATATTTAAAACGATTTTATATCGAAAGGATTCATGAAAAATAACTCATATGCGGGCCACAGAGCTCGTCGCAGTCGACCATTTGGTTACAAAAAAAGTAATAACAGCAATAGAAGTAGAGGTAATAGGCGCGGTAAGTATGTTAACCAAGCAGTAGAAGCTCAAAACTTTGAAGCTTATGAGCCCAAAAATATATTTACAGACTTTGGTTTCATAAAAGGCTTAGAATCAAATCTAGTAGCCAAAAACTATACATTGCCTACTCAAATTCAAGATCAAGCCATACCTGAGGTATTAAAAGGTCGAGATGTAATTGGCCTTGCTAACACCGGTACCGGCAAAACGGCAGCTTTTGTATTACCCCTTATACAAATAATCAAAAGCCAAACTAATGCCCCACGTGGCGTATTAGCTCTTATTATGGCCCCTACTAGAGAACTCGCTGTGCAAATCGACGAAGAATTTAAAACTTTCGCCAAAGGCTTGCAAATATACAGTACAATTTGCGTAGGCGGAGTAAATATTGGTCGTCAAATTAGGGAGTTGCAACGTAGCCCTCAGGTGGTTATTG
This sequence comes from uncultured Candidatus Saccharibacteria bacterium, assembly GCA_964512085.1. Classification (GTDB taxonomy): domain Bacteria; phylum Patescibacteriota; class Saccharimonadia; order CAILAD01; family BJGX01; genus JAUPVL01. The sequence continues at coordinate 1,304 of CAZEIU010000038.1, read as the reverse complement.
GTACTCCAGGACGTCTAAAAGATCTTAGCAACCAACGTAAGCTAGACTTAAGTAAGGTAATGATTTCGGTACTAGACGAAGCCGATAGAATGCTAGATATGGGATTTTTGCCTGATATAAAACACATTTTGGGGCTTTTACCTACTAAGCGACAGTCGCTATGCTTTAGCGCAACCATTACTCCCGAGATACAAAGACTTATGGATGTAATGCTACACGATCCGATTACTATTTCAGCTCGAACCGTAGAAACGAGTGAGCATATAGAACAAGATGTAATTAAATTTTCTGACCCAGTTGAAAAAGCCGCAATCTTAGAAGAAATGCTCCTGAAAAAGCATTATCACAAAGTTTTGGTATTTGGCGAGACTAAGTGGGGAGTTCAAAAATTAGCCGATAGTTTAAATAAAAAGGGCATTCGTTCTGAGGCCATTCATGGCAACAAGTCGCAACCGCAACGCCAAAGAGCGCTCAAAGCTTTTAGTGACGGCAGGGTAGAGGTGCTGGTAGCTACCGATGTAGCTGCTCGAGGGTTAGATATTCCTAATGTAAGCCACGTGATTAATTATGATCAACCAGCAAGCTACGAGGACTACATTCATCGTATTGGCCGTACCGGCCGAGCCGGCAACAAAGGCCATGCTCATACTTTTGTACAAGCAAGATAAATAAATGATTAAAACCATCAAACTTATATGATGGTTTTAGTTTACAAATTTACAGATATTAATAGCTGTTATACAATTAAGTAATGCAAAAGAAAAGATTAGTATTTGATGTAGAGTTCGCAGGAGAGAATTGGGATGACTTTGATGAGATCACCCAAAAAGATCTTCTCAAAGCCGCTCCAGATAAAAAAGAAGACCCCAAAGGCTATGCCAAAGAAGTAGAAGAAGTTAAAGACAAGTTAGTATTCAGCCCACTTACAGGTTTTGTAATAGCAATCGGTGTATATGATATAGATACAGAAAAAGGGGCGGTTTATTATCAAGACCCTACTGGTAAGCAAAAATACTCCGAAGAAGGCGACATTAAATTTGTGCCTATGACAGAGGCCGAAATGTTAGTTAAATTTTGGGCGCTTGCCGAGACAGCCGATGAGTTTATTAGTTTTTTTGGTCGTCGATCAGACGTACCATATCTTAATATCCGCTCAGCCATACACGGCATTAGACCAAGCAAAGACCTAGTGTCAAATAGATTTAACTCCAGTAAGTACCCCGGTGCAGTTCACTATGATTTGGCTGAACTTCTTAGCTTCTATGGTACAGCTATGTATAGAGGGAGTTTACATCGTTGGTGTA
>CAZEIU010000037.1:0-5092 GCA_964512085.1 uncultured Candidatus Saccharibacteria bacterium | reverse complement strand
AGTTAGGCAAAGGTCTGCAAAACCTTCTACACCGGTGCGACTCCGGTACGCGCCTCCAGGGCGGGTGGTGGAACTGGTATACACGACAGACTTAAAATCTGTTGCCAAATCTGGCTTGAGGGTTCGAGTCCCTCTCCGCCCACCAAAATAAAGAACCCACTTATATACGTGGGTTCTTTATTTAGTTACATAATTGTGCGTATAATATAATCAATATATGAAGAAATCAGAACCTACAATAGCGAGCACAATTCAACAAGCTTGGAGAATCACTCTAGATAACTACAGTATCTTAATAGCGTCACTTGGTGTGCTTTTTGCCATCAGCTTAGTATTTGCCATTATTCAAAATATCATCAGTAATATGCAGACTAACGGCGCCGCTGGTGCAGCAATTGCCGTACTGGCATTGGCAGCATTAATTGAAGCGGTTTTAAGACTCGGGGTTCAAAACTTAACTTCTATAGGCTTTACTCAAATTCAACTAAATGTGCTAGACAAAAAACCGTCAAATGTTGGTCTGCTTTTTCAGCCTCAAGGACTATTTTGGCGTTACTTGGGTGGCTCGATCGTTTATGGCTTAATAATACTCGGTGGTTTGATACTGCTGATAGTACCCGGAATAATCTGGGGGCTAAAATACCAGTTCGCTTTGCCACTTATTGTTGATAAAAAACTAACTGTCAAAGAGGCCATACATAAGAGTGGCCAAATTACTATGGGCAAAAAAGGTTGGCTACTTGGTTTTGTAATTGTACTAGGGTTAATTAATCTTGCAGGACTATTAGCGTTAGGCTTAGGGTTGCTTATTACTATTCCTCTTACATTAATAGCCCATATGTGGGTTTATAGACAGTTATTGCAAAACAATAATACCTCAAAATAAAATATGTTATAATTAATACAAATTAGGAGAAAATAATGATTTTTATTTGGATAATATTGGCAGTTGTACTGATACTAGTAATTTGGCTTTGGGTTACATATAACGGATTAATAAAATCACGTTTGCGAGCCGATGAAGCCCTAAGTGATATAACAGTACAAGAGAAAAGACGCTTGGATTTAATTCCGAATCTTATAGAAACGGTTAAAGGCTACGCCAAGCACGAAAAAAGTACTTTTGAAGAAGTTACCAAGGCACGTACAGCCGTAATGAATGCGCCAGAAGGCGATTTAAGTAAAAGAGCCGAGAGCGAAAACATGCTCTCCGGTGCGCTTAAGAGCTTGTTTGCAGTATCAGAAAATTATCCAGATCTTAAAGCTAACGAAAACTTTCTTGGACTTCAGAGCGAATTAACCGACACCGAAGACAAAATTCAGGCTGCACGACGATTTTACACTGGCAATGTTCGTGACTTTAATATGAAATTACAAGTTTTTCCAACCAACATGATTGGTGGAATGTTGGGCTTTAAAAACAAAGACTTTTTCGATGTCGATGAAGGCGAAAAAGAAGCTGTAAAAAAAGCTCCAGAAGTTAAGTTTTAAGCGTAGTATAGCTGGCCAACCTGTATGACCATACATAATTTTCACAGACTACCAAGTAAGCTTAAAATTACGAAACCAAAACCTATATGAACACTCATGTGCTAGTCAAGCACGTGGACAATTTTATTTAAACGAAAAGACCCGCAAGATTTTGGCTTGCGAGCCTTCTCTTGCGGGCAGTGATGGCGAGTGATGGCGGCGAGCTAGTCGTCGAAGTCTTCTTCAACGTCGTAGTCATCGTAGGGGTCGTCCTCGCACTCGCCGGTGCAGAGCTCGTCGTTGCACGATCGGGCGTGGGGTCCGGAGAGCGATTTGTCGAGGTAGTCGCCAGGGAAACGGTCGGCATCCTCATCCTGCAGCGCGGCACGTCGTGCAGCTGCGGTGAGGTTGGGGCTGTTGATCCACCTTGGTGTTGTCATGGTATCCTTTTTTTCTGGGGTACACGGCTTTTTGACCGATCAATTAACCATAATAGCATAAGTACTTAAAAAAGTCAATGACTATTTACTAAGATTATGGTATTCCAGGGTAAAATTGAGAATAGATACGGTATAATACAAGCATGTATACAGAGATAGCACGTAACAAACGCAATAGTTATTTTTTGATATTTCTATTTCTAATTGTAATTATTTTGTTCTGTTGGGTTTTTTCGCTCGCTTTTAATAACCCAACTATACTTTATTTGGGTGTGGGCTTTACTATGCTGTATGCAGTCATTAGTTATTTTCAGGCTAGCAATATGGTTTTGGCCATATCTAAGGCTAAACCGATAGAAAAAAAAGATAACCCTACACTATTCAGATTGGTTGAAAACCTGTCTATTGCCTCTGGTTTGCCGATGCCAAAAGTTTATATTATTGACGATTCGGCGCCCAATGCTTTTGCGACTGGCAGAGATCCTAAGCATGCGGTAGTTTGTGTTACTAGTGGGTTGCTTGAAATATTAAACAAGACCGAACTCGAGGGCGTATTGGCTCATGAGCTAAGCCATGTAGGGAACTATGATGTACGATTTATGACATTGGTAGTAGTGCTGGTTGGTGTATTGGTGCTACTCTCAGACTGGTTTATACGAATAAGTTGGTTCTCTGACGACAGGGATTCTGGCGGAAATAACATAATGTTACTAATTGGTATTGTATTTGCAATATTAGCTCCAATAATCGGCATGCTAATGCAATTGGCTTTCTCGCGCAAACGAGAGTATCTCGCCGATAGCTCAGCCGCATTGCTCACTCGATACCCTGAGGGCTTAGCTAGTGCTTTAGAAAAAATAGATGGAGACACTAAGCCTCTAAAAGAGGCTAATAGAGCTACGGCAAACCTTTATATTATTAACCCACTAAGAGATAATGTAAAAGGTAACCGCAAAAGGTTATTTTCAAATCTTTTTAGTACACATCCACCTACAGAAGAGAGAATAAAGCGACTTAGAAGTATGGAGAACAAAGTATGAAACCACAACTTAATCCGTTTTCAATAATAAGTTCGAGTGTAAAAACTTGGCGTAATAATTTTTGGAAAATACTTTTGGCTACAATTATAGTAACTATCCCAGGATCGTTTATAAAAGTTTTTCAATTCGATAGCGTCAACGACGCAAGTATTGTGGCAAGTATAGCTGGTTTATATCTGTGTGTAGCACTTATTTGGAGCTTTTTTAATCTAAGTGCAATTAACAAAAATAGCTTTCTGAAGCTTTATATTCTATCGAGCAGTCGGTTCTTGCCATATCTCTTTACCTCAGTGCTATTTGCTATTGTCTGCATGCCGGCAATATTTTCAATAATGCTTATGGTGCTTAGCGTTTCTCTACAGATCCCTTGGGCCTTTTCTATCATCGCAATTATTACTCTAATTGCGAGTATTTATTTGGCAGTTAGGCTATCTATAGCACCAATACTGGTAGTGCAAAATGATATTACCTCTTTTAATGCTTTGCGATTGAGCTGGCAAGTGGTTAAAGGCAATATTATCAAAATTACCTTTGCATGGGCTGTCGCACTCTTTGGTGTGATAGTTATTTCGGGTATTATTTTTACGCTTGTTAATTTAAACCAATTCATGGCATCGAGCGCTTTTGTGCAATTACTTCTTAACGGTATACTGTTAAGTTTATTATTGCCCTTATTTATAGGTTATGGCGTTGAGCTAGTGAAGAGATTAGAAAAATGAACGCCGAAAAAAGAGCCAAAAAGTTACGTGAATTGCTAGAGAAGTATAGGCACGAATACTATGTGCTAGACAAACCTAGCGTTGAAGACTCCGTTTATGATTCTCTCAATAATGAGCTCAAAGATATTGAGAGCAAGCATCCAGAACTTATTACTGCCGACTCACCTACGCAACGGGTTGGCGGGAAAGCTGAAGGGCGATTTAAAAACGTGCCCCACCCCAAGCCTATGCTCAGTCTCAATGATATTTTTTCTATAGAAGAATTACAGAAATGGGAGACGCGAATGCATAAGCTACTTAGTAGTGAGTCATTAGAATATTACGCCGAGCTTAAGCTGGATGGCATGGCAATGCGATTAGAGTACGAAAAAGGCATTTTTAAAAGAGCTATTACAAGAGGGGATGGTTATATTGGCGAAGATGTAACGCATACTGTTAAGACTATCCAAACAGTACCTCTTAAGCTCAAAAAAAGTAATAAGGTTCCAAAAGAAGTTTACGATTATTTTGAAATAAGAGGTGAAGTTATTATTCCACGAGCTGAGTTTGAAAAAATAAACAAAGAGAGAGAGAAGATTGGCCAACCTCTATTTGCCAATCCTCGAAATGCTGGAGCAGGAACTATTCGTCAACTCGACCCTAGTATAGCTGCGTCTCGCAAATTAGTATTTATTGCTTATTCAGTAGAAATGGATCTAGGTAGTCTAAAGACTCATGGCGATGAGCATAATTTAGCTAGAGAGTTAGGATTTAAGGTAGAGCCACATGACGAGGTATGTAAAAACCTTAACGATATCAAAAAATTTATTCATAAGTGGGATGAGAAAAGATTAAAATTGCCTTATCAAACCGATGGCATTGTTATTAATATCAACGATAATAGTGCGTTCGAAAGTTTGGGGGTGGCGGGTAAGGCACCTCGAGGTGCAGTGGCATACAAATATCCAGCCGAAACAGCTACTACTGTATTAGAAGACATAAGAGTGAGTATCGGTCGAACAGGTGCCGTTACTCCTTATGCAGTACTTAAGCCAGTAGTAGTAGCCGGCAGTACTGTGCGAAGAGCCACTCTGCACAATCAAGACGAGATAGAACGCAAAGATTTGCTTATAGGCGACACCGTTATTATTAGAAAAGCCGGCGACATTATACCAGAGGTTATAGAACCGATTACCAAGCTTCGCACTGGCAAAGAAAAAAAGTTTGTCATGCCAACACAAATAGATGGAGTAAAAATTGTTAAACCCGAAGGCGAAGCAGTAGCTCGACTCGCCGATCTCAATGTAGGCGAAGTGAAGTGGCAACAGTTGATACATTTTGTTAGTAAGTCGGCTTTTGACATTGATGGCTTGGGCGAAAAAATACTCGCTCAGCTAATAGAAGAAGGCCTTATTAACTCAGCAGCGGATATTTTTAGATTAAA
>CAZEIU010000036.1:0-5521 GCA_964512085.1 uncultured Candidatus Saccharibacteria bacterium | reverse complement strand
AGGCGCGTACCGGAGTCGCACCGGTGTAGAAGGTTTTGCAGACCTTTGCCTAACTACTCGGCCAACGCGCCTTATTATAAACCATATATTTACTACAAGAACAGTGCATATTATACCTGTTTTCTACCTATCTATAAAGGGGTGGAAATTGACCTTATTTTCTGTTATGATAATTCACGTTCATTTTGTATTTTTATAAACCAATCTAATAAACTATAAAGTTGTTTATTAGATTGAGAGGAGAAACTATGCGATAATTGAAATAGGAATATTCACATATTTCTATGTAAATGCCAGCATAGTTTTGACGGGGCGAGATAGCTCAGTTGGTAGAGCAGTGGCCTGAAGAGCCTCGTGTCCTCGGTTCGATTCCGAGTCTCGCCACCACGTCATTTGATTGCTGCCATCTTCGCAGAATTCTGAGTGTATTCTGCTACGATTTTCACAAGTCAATCTCCTTCTCGAACGAAATTATCAATTTCGTTAGTTACAATTCAAATGTAAAGATTTGAATTGAGAGGAAAAGTAGTTACGATAGTTGGTAGTAAATATAAGTATATTTACAAAAAACTAAAGTAATACTTTGACGAGCGGGTATAGCTCAGTTGTTTAGAGCGCATCCTTGCCAAGGATGAGGCCGGGGGTTAGAGTCCCCCTACCCGCACCATGTTAAAATAAAAAAGTAAGGGCGATTAGCTCAGTTGGCTAGAGCGTCTCGTTTACACCGAGGATGTCGGGGGTTCGAGTCCCTCATCGCCCACCATAAAAAGACCTTTTTAGAGGTCTTTTTTGTTATAATACTTAGCTATGAGCCTAATAGATGTCCTCACGATTCTAGCCTACATTGGTCTGTGTTTTAACAATATTATTCAAATAATTCATGTTATAAGAAGGCGCTCTTCTCTCGACATATCTATTATTGGTGAACTTATTCGATTAATAGCTGTAATAATAATTTGGTATAAGTTGCTATTAGTAAAAGATTTTGCTATTTTCTTGGGACACAGCTTAATAGCCACTACTTTTCTACTCTATTTAGTAATAATTATTTATTATCGAAGGCAGTCGTCTGGTAATAAAAGCAACAAATCTAAGAGAATGAATGTAAGGATAATTTAAATAGCTATGACAAAAATAATAAATGGCAAACAGATCGCCGACTCTATTGCTAACAAACTTAAAAAAGAAGTTTTAACTTTAACAAAAAAACCAATCTTAGCTATTGTTATATACAAACCCGATAGTAGATCGCAGATGTATGTAAAACTAAAACAAGCTAGAGCCAAGGAAGTTGGAATACAAGTACAGTTATTAGACTGGTCTAATTTATCTCAAGAAGATTGCATTACGAACATGCAGCAAATAGCCCAAGACGATAATGTAGACGGAATAATAGTGCAGTTACCACTAAGCGGATGGTACGATCCGCAGCTGCTTTTAGACTTGATACCGAGCAACAAAGACGTCGATGGGCTGAGCTCTAAAAGTATTGATGATCTAAAAGATAATAAACAAATATTAATGCCGGCTACGCCCAAGGCAGTAATCACAGCCCTAGAATATGAGCAAATCAATTTAAGAAACAAAACTATTGCGATTATTGGACAAGGTAAGCTTGTAGGTTTACCAATTAGCCTAATTTTAAAAAACCGCGGGCTTAATATTGTAAGTGCCGATGTAAATACAAAAAATCTAAATAGTATTACCCAAAAAGCCGATATAGTCATAAGTGCAACTGGGGTACCCAATATCATAAAAGGCGCGATGATAAAAGATGGAGCTGTGGTGTTAGACGTAGGGATAGTAGAAGTAAACGGCAAGCTTGCTGGCGATGTAGACTATGCGAGCGTCGAACATAAATGCAGTGTTATTGCTAAAGTACCGGGTGGCATTGGGCCAATTACGGTAGTTAGTTTGTTAGAAAATGTTGTTGAAGCAGCTAAAAAACGCCAAGGTAATTAAAAGCCCTACTTTGATAAAAAGTAAGGCTATAATGCACAATTAAAAACTAGAACGGAAACTTTAATTGCTTGTCGCACGCAATGCACTCTGCTCGAATAATGTTATATGCTGCTGGAGTAATCGTTGCAAAAATTCTTTCTGCAGTTTCTTTGACAAGGCCATTAGGTATACCAGCTTCTTCTAGAATTTCTTGTATTTCAGTATGAGTAGAATCGTACAGTTTAGAAGTTACGGTTGGAGCGATCTGCATTCATGGTCTCCTCGTAGCGTGCTTTTTTATTATATTTATAAGAACTTCTTATTGTAAATACAAAATCGCTCACAATCTAATACTAAATTGTGAGCGATTGGTGCCGTGAAGAAGACTCGAACTTCCACGCCCAAAAAGTGGGCACAAGCCCCTCAAGCTTGCGTGTCTACCAATTCCACCACCACGGCTTATCGTAAAAGTTTATTATCATCGCATTACTTTTTGGTAAAATAACGCGTTCGCTAAACTACAGTTCATTCTATCAATTTATGTATAAAATTTCTAGTGATTGTAGGTTGAAGGTAAATGCTCGTAAAGATGTCTCATGGAGTATTCTCGTCTCATCTTTATCATTGCATCTTGTTTTGACACGTTCATTTTAACACCCGGATTTAAGATATTTAGTGGGTCAAAAAGTGTTTTCACCTCTTCAAACAAATGATAAACTTTGGCGCCAAAGAGATCTTTTAGATACGGTCCTCGTAAAATTCCATCATTATGCTCAGCACTAGTACTGCCGCCAAGTTTCATCACCATTTTGTAATAATCATCAGTAATATTAAATACCTTACCCCTATCGCGCATATTAGAAAGGTCTAAAAATGGCTGCATGTGCATGTTTGCATTGCCAGCATGACCCCATGTTGCTATTTTGACATTATATTTGTCAAAAAGAGAATAAGCTTGGTTTAAGTAGGTCGACATATTGTTAATAGGCACTATTCCGTCTTCAATAATAGGTAGCGCCTTTTTGGCGCCAGGGTGAGTCCAAATAACCGCTGCGGCTCCTCTTCGAATTCGCCACATCTCATCTTGCTCACGAGGTGTAGTTGCTGATCGTATAGAAGTAGTATACTGAGCCAATATGCGCCATGCGTTTTTAGTTTTTTTCTTGCGCACCGATTCTTTTTCATCATCAAATTCTATAAGCAATATTAGTCGAGGCAAATTATCATTCTCAATACCATGTAACAACTCTGGTTTATTATCGCGCATAAACTCCAAAGTATGATAGTCTACCATCTCAGCAGCACTTGGCGAAAGTGGCAATAGCTGCTTAACAGCCTCTTCGGCTTTTTGAGTGTCATCAAAATAGGCTACTAAAAGTGAGCTGTTGGTATGATAAGCTCTTGTATAGAACGTAATCTCAGTAACGATACCTAGTGTGCCTTGACTACCAATAAATAGTTGGCTCAAGTCAAAACTTCCATCTGGATGTTTTACATCCCACAGATCATAGCCAGATGAGTTCTTACTAACTTTTAGCTTACGATCAATAAGTAGCTCTTTATTTGAATCTATTATGTTATTTAGCTCTCTATAAAGATGTCCTTCATAGTCTGGTTGGTTAAGCTTTTGTTTTAACTCTTTCTTGTTTAATCTACGAGTTGTAATTACATCGCCATTACTTAAAACCACTCTTAAACTTTTTACCCAATTGCGAGTAGCTCCATACTTAAGTGTTTTCTCGCCAGCTGCATTATTGGCCACAGCACCACCAACACTACAAAAGTCTATACTAGCTGGATACGGTGGCAAAAACCGCCAATGACTATGTAAGATGCCTTGCAAGTGAGAATATATCATTCCGGGCTGAACAGTCACAGTTGTTTTTGTAATATCTTTTAGGGCTTTCATATGGACCGGAAAAACCAAAACTGCGCCGTTCCCCAACGCACCACCCGCCTGATCGGTACCCTTACCGCGCGCGGTAATAGGTATTTTAATGCCTTCTTGTGAAGCCCAATTTAAATACTTAATAGTATTGACCACATCGGTTTCGTGCTTAGGGTAAATAATTATTTTAGGCACGACTTCAAAAATACTACCATCGGTAGAAAAATATTTCCTCGCTGACTCCGAAGTTGTAACTTCACCACTTATTTGGCTTTTTAAATTCTGTAATAATGAGTTCATATCTATAAGCATAACAATTTAGCTTGGTTTGCGCAAAGCCCAGTTTGACTAATTGCAATAAAATAACTAAAGTAACTATAAGAGTTATGGCAAACAAGAAAGAACGTCTCTCCAAGAATAGACTAAAAAAGATCAAGCAAAACAAATTAGCAATTGTACTGTTTGCTTTAGTTTTTTTGGTAGTGGGAGTAGTAATAATATATCGTTCTTTTGCCTCTGGCATTACAGTATTTAAAGACAATCCTGAGTACTGGCGAGGTAGAATTGCCCAATGTGAAAGTGGTGGCAATTATCAGGCTAGTAACGGCACACACTTTGGCGCTTATCAATTCGATAGAGGTACCTGGAAAGGTGCTGTGGGGCCAGATTTAGCTGCCCAATATCCCGACCCTCGAAGTGCTCCTGCCGATGTTCAAGACCAAGCTTTTTTCAATACCTTTGCCAGAAGAGGTACTCAACCGTGGAATGCTAGCTATAGTTGTTGGATAAGAGGCGCAACTGTACCGACAGGAGTAGAAGATCAAATTAATAATGTGGTATCTAGCTCTACTGTTGCGCCCTCCCCACCTGCCAAACCATTCGGTATTACCTCGGGTAGCTATAATGTAATCGTAAATGGTAGGGTTACATTAAATGATGCAGCTTTAGCCGGCGTTGTAATCGCCACCTGCAGTGGAGACAGAACCGTAACAACTGATAATGAGGGCAGATTCTATATCCCAATCCCAGTAGGGACAAGTTTTTGTCTGCGCCCTATTGGCGGTATACCTGAAGGCGCAGTACTGACCAAAACAACCAATAACGTTCAGCACGTAGAAGACAAAACTTTCGAAAACCAAATCGCTGGAATTAACTGTTACCAACAATTTTGGTGTTTTACTAATCCAAGCTTTAGCTGGGATCGCAACAAAGACGCTGGCTATAATTTCTTTTACACCAAGCCATAACTTAACAAGTATTTAATCTATCTGCTCGTTTGACTAGCTTTGGTAGCCCGTTCACTCTTAATATACCAATCTTGAATATCAAAGAATCTATTACTAGGCTCTACTAGCTTTTTGGCAGACAACCCTTTGACAATATCTGCTTGAGCATAATCATAATATGGGCTGTACAATATAATAGCGGGTATATCTTTAGCCCAATTTTGTAAGAAACCAGAATATCGAGAGGCCTTATACTCGGCATCTTTGGCCACTCTACCTGTCTCTAAGAGACGGTCAGATTCTGCATTGCTGTATTGGCTAAGGTTTAACCCTGGATCAGTCGCTTGTGAAGAGTGCCAATAGGTGTAAATGTCGGAGTCGTAACCTAAATCTTGGCCATATAACAAAATATCATAATTTCGAGTTCTAATATAACGTTGCTGTAACTCATCTAATGGTACGGCTA
>CAZEIU010000035.1:0-5891 GCA_964512085.1 uncultured Candidatus Saccharibacteria bacterium | reverse complement strand
CGTTCGCCACTTTTTTTAACTATCAGGAGACGGTTGATTTCTACCCTTTCATAGGTAGTGTAACGAGACCCACATTTGTTACATTCTCTTCTTCTACGAACAGCCAAGCCTTCATCGACTTCACGCGACTCTAATACATGATTATTCTGCTGGCCACAAGATGGACAGCGCATTCAAAGCCCTCTTAAAGCTTTCTTTTAATAAATGCTGGAACAGAATCGTCATCGTCCTCGTTATCTGCATAATCAGCTGTTGGCTCGGTTACAGATTTACCTTTGCGTAAAAAGGCTGGCTTATCTAAATCGTCCTCATCAAAACTAACCGTGTCAGAGCTGGTTTTAATAATTGGTTCAGATTTATCTAAAGGCCGTTTTATGGCTTCTTGCTCTAGGGTTTCTTCTTGATTGTCTAAATCAAAACCAATAATATCTTCTTCTATTTCCATAGTTTCTAAAGGAACATTTTCGGGATCGGCCTTTACTAGCGGTTCGCTTGGTTCGTCAAAGACTGCTCTAGACTCCGATTCTCTTAAAAAAGGTGTTGTTTCTGGTTCTTCTTGAACAGGTGGCATAGCATCGTGTGATGACTGCTCCTCTTCTAGATGACTAGTATAACCAAAAGCACCGTTTCCACGCCGTCTTTCAGCATCAAAGCCAGTTGCCACCAGCGTTACTCTTATTTCACCGGTAAGGTTCTCGTCAATCACTGTACCAAAAATAATATTTGCTTCTGGATCGACAGAGTCGTGGATGAGCTTGGCAGCTTCTTCGACTTCGTGCATACCCATGTCTCTACCGCCGGTAAAGTTAATCAATACCCCTTGAGCGCCAGTTATAGAGACCTCTAGTAGAGGCGACTCAATGGCCTGCTTAACAGCATCGATAGCCCTAGTATCACCCGAACCCTGTCCGATGCCCATAAGAGCACTGCCGGCATCGTGCATTATAGATTTAACGTCCGCAAAATCTAAATTAACTACCCCATTTATAGTTATAAGATCGGCTATACCTTGAACGCCTTGCTTTAGTACGTCGTCGACTGCGCCAAAAGCATCAAGCAGTGAGGTTTTGCGATCAATAATTTGCAATATGCGATCATTAGGAATCACAATAAGTGTGTCGACTTTATCACGAATTTCTTCTATACCAGCGTCAGAAATCTTACGACGTCTATCACCTTCAAAAGTGAAGGGTTTAGTAACTATTGCTACTGTTAGAGCACCAATTTCTTTTGCAATTCTGGCTACCACAGGAGTAGCTCCCGATCCGGTACCACCACCCATTCCACTAGTAATAAAAACCATTTCAGAGTTTTTGAGTGCCTCATAAATTTCGGCTTCTGATTCTTCGGCTGCCATGCGACCAACTTCTGGGTTGGCGCCTGCGCCTAGGCCCTTAGTAGCTTCTTTGCCGATATGAACTTTTTTGTTGGCTTGAGAGTAATGTAAAGCTTGGGCATCGGTATTGATTGCCACAAAATCTATTCCGCGCAATTTAGACTGCACCATTCTATTTAGGGCGTTTCCGCCACCACCACCAATTCCAACCACCTTGATTCTAGCGAATGTTTCGATATCTGGGAGTATTTCTGCCAAGACATATCTCCTGTTTTACACAATAAGATTGATTATTTCTAAGATGGCAGGCTATTGGTTTACAATGCCTGCCATAAGATAGGATGTTAATCCTTGCCACACACTCTTGTTCTTTCAAGAGATACTATTAGTATAAACATTTTGCATTACAAATACAATATATTTGTTCGACTTTTTTATTTAATTGTTATGATTAAAATTAGTGTTCATTAATTTTAAAAATGTATGCAGTAAGTTATTCAAATTTAAATAACATTAAATAAATACATTTTAAATATTAAGGAAGAAGGCTTTTGATAATAGATTTAATTTTATCAATTACTTTATGAAATATACCACTTATTTTGGGTCCGTGTGATTTAGATGGTGTTTCCATATCATGAAGCATTAATCCGACTACTGCAGAGAAAGTAGGGTCAGTGATTTTATCTGAGATACCGCTATAGCCCGTGACTTTACCAAGGTGAACCGGCATGTCTAGAACAGTTCTTACAAAAGTAGCAATATCGGGCAAATTAGCACCCCCGCCAGTAATCACAACTCCCGATCTAAGTTCTTGGGTAAATTCTTTAGATAATTTGAATTGTTGAGCTACCAACTGAAATATCTCTTCGAGACGTGAGGATACGATAGTATCAATATCGTGCTGGTATACATTGCCAGCTGAGCCGTATTTTTCTAAACTAATTTTTTTGTTGGTCTTTCCACGTGGCCGTGATGCAGTAGCATTCTCTACCTTTAATTGTTCGGCAACATCCTCTGATATTCGCAGTCCATAAACCAAATCTTTGGTTATATTATCGGATCCTAACGGAATTACAGAGGTGAAACACAATGAGCCCTCATTGTATATTGCTATCCCAGTAGTTTGTGAGCCAAAATGAATTACTGCACAACCTAACTGTTTTTGTTGGTTACTAAGTAAGGCTCTGGCAGCTGCAACCGGAGTAGCCATTTGATTATTTATAACAATTCCTGAGCGAAATACTGCATTGTGTAGGTTTTTTAAATAAGGTGTAGATGCAGTAATAATATGCGCATCCAGTTCTAATCTTACACCACTCATGCCGAGTGGATCTTCAACTTTTTTATGATCATCAACATTATACTGCCTAGGAATAACAGATATAATTTCTCGGTTCGCTTCAAGAGTTAGCCCGCTGGCTACAGCCTCTACACGAGAAAGATCGTCGGTAGCGATTTCGTGATCGGCTCTCGATACCGCCACTACTCCCGATGAATTAATAGACTGAATATGAGAACCATCAACACTAATAGTTGCGCGGTCTATTGCGACACCGCTCATACGCTCAGCCTCTTCTAAAGCAGAGGTAATTGATGAGACGGTTTCTTCTACATCTACTACCACTCCTTTTTTTAAACCGTTGGCCTTAGCTTGACCCAAACCAATAATGCTTGGCGTGGCTAAATCGGGTTGATGTAAACCAACTACACAAGTAATTTTACTTGTGCCAATATCTAATCCAACAAAGGTAGCTTCGTGCTTTTGTGATGCCATATCTATTTTGCAATTATACTTCTTTAGAGACCAACTAACAACCTAAAATATAGTATTTAAGTAAGAATTTCAGAGCCGTCTTGGGTAATAAGAATAGTATGCTCAAATTGAGCCGAGAGACTTCCGTCGGCTGTTTTGTATGTCCAGCCGTCACTATCTAGATATGCATCATGAGTGCTCAGGCTCGCTATAGGCTCTAAGGCAATCGTCATGCCTGCTCTTAATGTTTCGCCTTGCCCCTCATTACCAAAATTGAGAATTATGGGGTCTTCATGTACCTTATGGCCTACACCATGCCCGCCCAATGTCTCTATCACTTTTAAATTACCAGCTTGCAGTTGATTATTTATGGCATAGCCGATGCTACCAACCTTAACACCATCTTTAAGGCAATCTATACCGGCATCTAGGGCTCTTTTGGTATAATCTAGCAATCTTTGAGCAGGCTTTGAGATTTCGCCAACCGCTACCGTGACTGCCGAGTCAGTAATCATGCCTTGGTATTTTACACCAAAATCTAATCCCACCAAGTCACCCTCCTTAATAACTCTGCTAGAGGGTATACCATGCACTATCTCATCATTTACCGATATACAGATGTTGGCCGGAAACCCATCATAGCCCAAAAAAGCAGCAGTGGCGCCATTTTTTTTGAGCTCTTTAGCGGCCAATTCATCGATATATTGTGTTGTTACACCAGCAACAGTTTCTCTAGCTAAATAATTTAATATATTCGAAAGAATCTGACCGCTTTCTCGAATTGATTTTATTTCATTGTCAGTTTTTATTTGAGTTTTCATAATAATTCATTTTTTATTTTATTGTGAACTTCTTCTACCGTACCCATACCATCAACAGTGCTTAATTCGCCTTTATCTAAATAATAATTTAGTACTTCTTGCGTATCGTTATTAAATATTTCTAATCTTTTTTTGATAGCATCTTCGGTGTCGTCTTCGCGACCTCTTTGCTTTAATCGCTTTAGTATTTCATCTTGACCGATTTTAATAAAAATTACTTTTACTTTATCGAAATCATATTTATCAATCATCTCATCTAGAGCCTTAGCCTGTTGCATACTTCTGGGGTAACCATTACATACTATTTTGGCATTGCTTTTGCTGATACTTAAGTGCTTGTCAACAATATTATTCACTACCTTGGGATCGGCGAGTCGGCCATTAACTTCTTGGTTGAACAGCTCTGGATTTTGCTGGGCTTGTTTTCTGACTTCGTCACCAATTTTTATAACATGATAGCCAAGACTTTCTTCTAACAACTCAGCTTGCGTGTCTTTTCCTGAGCCGGGCAAGCCAATAAGTAATACCAATTCTTTCATCTAGACAATACTTTGTATTAAACTAATTATTCTCGGCAAAAATACTACCATTGCAACAATTACTGCTGCTACAGCACACACCAATACCCCTGCTGCTGTCATATCTTTAATTAATTTTACAAGCTGATTGTTCTCTTGCGATATCATATCTAGGGTCTTTTCGATTGCCGTATTTACAATCTCGGCAAAAAATACCATGGCAATCGACACAACAACAAACAGCCATTGCTCAATACTAATTCTCAATATAATACTGGCTATCAGCGCCAAAAAGGCTAATGTTAAATGTATGCGAGCATTGCGCTCTGAGCTAAGTACATACTTAAGTCCTTGGGTGGCATATTTGAAACTTTTTAGGCTAACCATTGCATCTTTCTATATTTAAAACCTAGTATACTCAATATATCACTTTGCATGCTATCAAAGCTAGTTTGGTCTTTTTGGTTTTGGTGGTCAAAACCAGCAATATGCAAAAGCCCATGTGTAATAAGAAGAGCTAGTTCAGATCTTAAATCGATGTCGTTTTTTGTGGCGTTTTTTTGAGCAATTTTCGTACAGATAATAATTTCCCCGCCAATATTTTGCTTTATGTCTGAGACGAACTTTTCTTTGGGATAATTAAAGCTAAGAACATCAGTTGGATAATCATTGTTAGAAAATTTTTTGTTTATTTTTTTGATTTCTTGCGGGCTAACAAAAGCTAGCGATACTACAAAATCAATTTTATTTGCGTATTTTTTTATAACCAAGGCAAATATTTTTTCGACATCGCTTACCGAAATTTCCTCAGGCAATTTGCTCTCTAATACAAAATTAGATTTAGTTAAATTCTTCGTCATAATAGTAGTTTAAAAACTAGCTAAGGGCTTGTTTAACTTTATTACTAACTTCAGAGCCATCGGCCGCGCCTTGAGCTCTACTCATTACTTCTTTTATGACTTTGCCCATATCCGACATTGAGTTGGCATTAGTGCTTTTTATTACTTCGGCAATAAGGTTATCTAATTCTTCATCAGGCATCTTCTCTGGCAAATAACTATTTAGTACATCGAGCTCGGCTTTTTCTTCTTTTACCAAGTCTTCTCTACCAGCGTTTCCATATTGCGAGATAGAATCTTGTCTTTTCTTGGCCTCAGACTGCAAGATCTTAAGTATTTCTGCTGAGCTGGCATCGTGACCAACCTCTATTTCATAGTTTTTTAATGCATTCTTAAGAAGTCTTAGTACTGTCAATCGAATTTGATCACGCTTTTTGGCGGCTTCTAGCAAATCCTTTTCTAATTGATCCTTATCTTGCAGACTCACGATTATTTGATTCCTAGCAACTCACGAGTTTTGGCTTCTTTACGAATGCGTTTACGTATAGCGATTTCTCGAGCTTCTCTTTAGCTACTGCTCGCAAAAAGAAATATTTTGAAAAACCAGTCAGCAAAAGAGAA
>CAZEIU010000034.1:0-6138 GCA_964512085.1 uncultured Candidatus Saccharibacteria bacterium | reverse complement strand
AGTATAACGAACAGTATACGAACATGTCAACACCAAAACCACAACAATTTTGTAACCAAGAAAATATAGTTTTAACAGCTTTAGATAATTAATGCAAACCATTTTCTAACCTGTTGAACCGAGAAAATATTTGCAACCCTATTGACAACCAAAATAAGCTAATCTAACCTAGAGTTCAGGAATAAAATTAAGAGGAGGAACCAATAAAATGGCATTCGAACAAGTTAATTCAAAAGGCCAAACATATTATTTACACAGTCGAGAAGTAACCCTTAAGGGTGGACGACAACAAAGAATTTTCTTCTTTGCAAAAGAAGTTAAAGACGGAGCTATCGACGAGCTACCAGAAGGTTACGAAGTAATCGAAAACACCCGAACTGGCCTACCAATCTTGCGTAAGAAAAAATAGAAGTATCGCAAAAGAAAGCAAAGGCGCCATACAAGGCGCTTTTTGCTTATATACAAAAAATAATGTATTATTATCAGGTTAGAGAAGTAAAACATTCTTTTCTATAAAAAACGATTTATGAAACCAAGCAATGCTGTTTCGTAAATCGAGAGGAGAAAGTAGTGCAACAACTGCAGACGAATAGGCTACAACCTTTTCGTCGAAAGTGCAAGCACACTTTCGACGAGGGCCCGTAGCTCAGCGGTTAGAGCAGTCGGCTCATAACCGATTGGTCGCTGGTTCGATTCCAGCCGGGCCCACCATAAAAAACACCTTTATGTAAAAGGTGTTTTTTATTTATTCTTCTCGGCATCAATCTTGGCTTGTAAATAAGCAGTTTTAAGAGCCGCCTTACTTACGCCGTACAAATCTTTGCGAGTAGTAGCCGGCGAATCTATATGATTACTGGAGACTATATTGTAATTATTACTAGGCCACACTCTAGGCGGACTAAACTTGCGTATTCGACTGTTTTTCGGGGGATTCATTTGCTACTATTGTAGCATTTTAGAGCAATATTTTTATAGCTTGGCCAGTAGACCGGCGACTTTATTAAAGCCCGGCCCGATGGTTAAGATAACTATTAATAATGCAATGGTGCAACCAATTGCGGCAAATACAAGGTTGAGTTTGTTAGCTTTGGGGTGATTATGGGTGTAACTTAAATAAGTACTTGGTATGTTGATACTTTGAGGCCTGGCCATTGCATAAATAGCCGGATTTACTACTGGCTGTACCGGTGGTGTTGAAGTAATCGATTTAATCTTTTCTACATGCACAGGCTCAACCACATTAACTTTAACAGGCTGCTTGGAGTTAATGACTGCAATATTAGCCAAATATACATGGCTAGCAGTAATTTTATGAGTTGAACTATTAGGCTCACCTTTGTCTTTATAAAATTTTTGTATTTTGTTTTCAGTAGACATAAGCTTATTGTATTCTTGTAATTAATGTTTTACAATAAACATAAGTATTAAACAGAGCAAAACAAATATGAAAAGATTATTACAAATACTAAATAGCACCATCGTGGCATCTTTGCTCGTGTTGGCGACTTCTCAAGGGTATGCCAAAGCCGCAGCTACGGTTGCTTTTACCTGTAGCGGCACATTATTGTATGAAAATACTCCTGATTTGGCTCAACCTTCACTGCTATCGAAGCTGACGCTTTCATCGTCCTCTGGTGTTACAAAGGATATCTATGGTACAGCTAGCGGTGCTGTTAATGCTATGGGATATAGAACACAAGATAATTTTTTGTATGCAGTTGGAGTCGGTGAAGGTAATCATAATCATCTCTTTAAGTTTGATGCTGCTGGTGGAGAATCGGACTTGGGCGAGGTACTTGCTCTGGATGACAATACAAACGTAACGGCTGGAGCATTTGCGGCAGACGGATTTCTTTACGTAACTTCTATAGAGGATGACACTACGATGTATAAAATAGATGTGTCTGACCATACTGCAACAACCATAACTTTAAGCGGTGAGACTCTACAACGTCTAACTGATTTTGCTTACAACATCAATGACGGAAAATTCTATGGGTATGACAATGGTGCTACTGGGGATACTGCTGACGGTCAAATAAAGAGTATCACTACTGCAGGAGTAGTTAGTAATGTTGGTCCTGCAACGCAACCATATTATGGAATGGGTGCTATCTGGGTATTTGGAAATACAATGTATGGACTTGAAAACAGAACCGGTCTATTGAGAGAATTCTCAATCTCCGGAGCTAATGCTGGTACCGTTGTAGGCAGTATTTTCCAACTTACTCCCCCAGATGGCGATCCTGGTAGTAGTGCTCAGCACGATGGAGCAAGTTGTGCCACCGCTAGCTTTACTCCGCCAGTTGTCGCCAGCACTACACCAGCGCTTCCTGACACTGCTACCAACCCTAAACCTTACCAAGACAAGCCTTGGGCCGCTGTATTACTTTCTGCTGCAATAGTTGGTTTTATATCTACCGGTAGCTACTTAGCCTACAGAAAGATCAAGACCAAAAACTAAAATAGAGGAGATTTATGCAAAATCTTCCTAATAATTTACCAAATGGTAAAAAATCTGGGTCGATATTGACTAGAGTTTTTATCAGCAAAACTTTCTTGGTTATTGTAAGTCTGTATTTTATAGTCATTATTGAGCTACTAGCCATGACCGTATATGCTAAGGCAAATGTGGCTTATAACCCCAATACCCCAACTCTCTATGTACCCAAAAAGACTACATCAAGCAAGCCTATAGCTCAACCTCAGGCGCCGAGTTTTGACACCAAATATGCCTACAAGCTAACTATCGGCCAACTCAAGATCGACACAGGAGTGCTTTCTCTTGGTATTAATGCCAAGGGCGAAATGGCCGTGCCGACTACGCTTACCGAGACTGCTTGGTACAACAAAGGTGCCAAACCAGGCGAAATGGGTAGCGTGGTAATAGCCGGACACTATGGCGCACCTTGGCAAGCCGGAGTTTTTCGAAGCCTACCTACTATGAAAGTTGGCGATATCGTTACTGTCACCGACACCAATAACAAAACCTACAATTATAGAGTTTATAAGGTCGCCAATGTTCCCGAAAAAGGCGCCGACTTAAAAGAGATTTTTAACAAAAATGACAATAGGTACTTAAACCTCATTACCTGCTTTGGAGAGTGGAACCAAGATAGTTTTCGCTATAGTGAGCGTACGGTGGTATTTACCAAATTCGTCAATTAACCTTACGCTTGTAAAATACAGTATTTATTCTTAAACTTGTTTTAGCACCTTAACCCCAAAAGAGAGAGGCCAGACAGGGTGGATAGCATGGCGGATAAAATGAAGCTTGGCAATAGGGAATTTGATTATCCACTACTTATGCTGGCAGCCGGCATGTGTAAAACTTTAGAACCCGCAGCTGTTGCGGGCGCCGTAAGAGGTAGTGATATTGGTGTAGTTGGTTCGATTACTCCGCAAAAAAGAAAGGGTAATACCGGCCGTCAAGAAGATCTTGATGATGAACTTTTTGGTTTAAATAGCTGGGGAATGCCCAATAGTGGTGTTTACGAAGCCGATTACACCGATGGAGTAAGAGGCCCGTTTGATACTTTCGAGACACCAATAGTTGTTAGTATTGCAGGGTTTAGTGTAGAAGATTATGCATACCTTTATCGTAAGTTGTTAATGCGAGGTGCAGGTTTGGAGCTCAACTTTGGTTGCCCAAATGTACGTGATGATGGCTCGCAACACAAAATCGCCAGTTTTGATCCTGCCTATATTGAGCAAATTTTAGATGCTCTGTCTAATATACTGCGCGTTCCAAATCAGATTATAGGTATTAAACTTTCTCCTTACAGCGACCCAGGTTTGCTCAAAGAAGTTGCAAGTGTAATTGCTATCTTCTCAGACTTAGTAGACTATGTCGCTAGTTGCAATACATTTCCTAACGGTGTTGGTTTTAACGAAGCCGGCAAAAGCAGAGTATATACCGACGAAGCTGGACGTTATGGGGGTATTAGTGGCGAAGCACTCAAGCCTATTAGTCTTGGCAACTCTGCTCAGTTACGCGAAGCATTGCCAGACGATATTGCTGTAATTAGAGTGGGCGGAGTAAGTTCGGGGCGCGACGCAATAGAGTCTTACAAGGTTGGTTGTGCTGGAGTACAAATTGGTACAGCTTACAGTAAAGAAGGTAATCAAATATTTCATAGAATTCGTCAAGAAATGGCCTATGCCGATATGTAAAATTCTACAAGTTCACTTAGCAGTGAACTTTTTTAATTGAAAAAAATGTTTTTTTGGGTTAATATATCGTTCAGCACCTAAAAAACGAAACGGCGAAAGGAAGCCCGTGACGGAGAGTAGAGATACGCTAGTATTAACTATGCCAGATGATTGGCATGTGCATTTTAGAAATGGTGATCTTATGAGAGCGGTTGTTCCACATACTGCTACTTATTTTGGTAGAGCACTGGTAATGCCTAATACCAATCCGGCAATTAAGACCGCCAAAGATTTAGTAGATTATCGTAATCAAATCGATGCTGTGCTTAGACTTCACCCCGTAAAGCACTTTCAGCCCTTGTTTACCATTAAACTAACTGGTTCTACGACTCGCAAAACTATTCGTGAGGCAGCTGCAGTTGGCTGTATTGCTGCCAAGCTATATCCTATTGGGGCAACTACCAATTCTGAAGATGGCGTAGAGTTTCCAAATGGAATTCTAAAGTTGATTGAGGATGGTGTTTTTGAAGAAATGGCCTTAAAAAATATGGTTTTGTGTATTCACGGCGAAGACCCCCGTGCTGAAGTTCTAGATAGAGAAGGTGAGACAACTCGCTACATTCAGAATATTTTGCAAGTACCAGATATTAAGATTGTAGTGGAGCACGTCACTACAACCGAAATGGCTACATTTGTAGCCAATAGTGATCCAAATAGAGTAGCAGCAACTGTTACGGCACACCACCTATATCTTACTCTCGATGATCTTATTGGTGGTATGCTACAACCTCATTACTTCTGCAAGCCAGTCGTAAAGCCAAAGATAAATCGTGAAAGCCTATGGCACTACGTAGTTAATTGCAACAACTTCTTCTTTGGTAGCGATAGTGCTCCACACACTGTTCAGCACAAAGAGAACGATTGCTGTGCAGCCGGCGTTTTTACTGCACCAATTCTTTTACCACTACTAGTAAAGATGTTTGAGGAGCGTGGTTTATTTAACTATCTAGGAGATTTTCTTTCTGTTCGTGGGGCTAACTTCTACGGTTTGCCGCCAAGTGATCGAGAAATTCTTTTAGAGAAGCACGACGAACCCCAAGAGTTCTACTTGCAAAGAGTCGGCGGCTGTAGAGTAATGCCTTTGCGTGACGGTGATCATTTGTTTTGGAGGATAGTAGGATAGTATAACTTTTAGTCTTAGAGAGATCTAAGACTTTTTTAATACATATAAATCTGTTAAATTGGGTTAATAATGCAACAAAACAAAGTCCCAGAATTATTACGAACCGAGCTACAACTGCCCAACAGTCTTATAGTAGTTAGCGATATACACTTGGCAAACAAGCCAACCGCAGCAAGTATAATTGCACAAGATAAGCTTTGCGAGCAAATAAAGCTTCTTATAAATAAACCCAATGCCACAATAGTGCTAAATGGCGATATCATTGAGCTCTGGGCTGGCAAAGAACCAAGTGTAGAACAATCTCTTAACTCACACCCAAAACTTTGCAAGCTACTAAAAGAGTTTAGCTCAAAAAATAATCATCAACTTTTCTATGTTGTTGGTAATCACGACGGTAAGCTAGCATGGAGCAAAACCGAACAAGATGTTATTAAAAAATATATTGGCGCTAATATTTGTCTAAGCTTAGAAATTAGTTTCGATACTTCAAAAGGCAAAAAAAGCATACTTTTTGAGCACGGCCATCAGCTCGACCCCGACAATGCCTTTGCTGATCAATATGACCCACATGACAAGCCCTTTGGGCAGCACATTGTGCAAAACGCCTTGCCGATAGTTTCGCAGACCCAAGGTAAATTGTTTGAAGGTATTAATCATCTTTCTGAGCCGCATAAGTTTGCTAAGTTCTTGGCTTCTAGAATAGTTTATAGAGAAATTTTTAGTCGACTATGGTGGCTGTTTGTACCACTTGCAGCTTTGCTGGTGTTAAGAATCTTTGTTGAATATGGCTTCTTTGTAAGTAG
>CAZEIU010000033.1:0-6431 GCA_964512085.1 uncultured Candidatus Saccharibacteria bacterium | reverse complement strand
CAGAGTAGGTTGTCATACGGAGATAGTAGGTTGTATTTGTTGCTGTCGGGTTGGTTACATTACCCCAACTTATTGCAACAGCACCCGATGGTGTAGTGGCGTTGGCAGCATTTACGATTCGCAAACTACCGGCAGTAGAGGTATTGACCGTCCAACCCGAAGCCGAGCCAAGACCCGATGGTTGAGACACAAGAGTAGATGAAGAGTTTACAAAGCCAGATGGTGTAGAACATGCCCCAGATGCGGTTGTACAGGCGGTAAGAGAAACCGACTTTATGGCGGTGCCAGTAGTAGGTACAGCAGCCGAAACCAAATCGTACTGTACACCAGTTGCGGCGCCCGCTGAATTTGATAATGTAACTTTTCGACCTGTTATCTGTGCAGCCTGGACGTTGAGACTAAATAAAAAAGGTGTTAGTACTAGCACCAAGGCCATTAGTAGCTTAGATTGTTTTAATAAAGTGAATTTGTTTATGTATTTTTTCATATTACCTCTCAAATATATCTCTTATTGTCTATATTATTGTTAAATAGTATGCATTTATTTTAACATAAGCGCTTTTTAATGCCAATACTTTTTTACAACATTAGTATGTACCAACACAAACTAGAGTTTGATTTGAAGAATAGCTACCGTTGGGTGTGGCAATTGATATATTTGCTAAGTAAGAAATGGTGTAATCAGTCTTGCCAGAGGCTCTGGTTGCGGTGGCGATAGTTTGACCATCGACGTATTTGTATAGATTGGTAGTGTTGTATCCGGTGGCTGCAGTGCCATAGCTAAAACTAGTGCTAGGCTGTTGAACTGGGTCTGCCCCAAAGCTGGCTGGCGAAGTATTGGCTACGAGATTGATACCAAACTGTTCATTGCCTACAGAACTAGCTGTAGCCGTTGCCATGTTGGTTAGGTTATGATTACCATTAGACGGAGTATTCCCGACTATCTGTACAATATATCCCGAGCTAGTATAGTTAAGCACACTAAAGCTCCCAGTGGCTGTTTTGGCAACAGAGCTAGAAAGAGCACCTAGTGCAACAGTCGAACCAGTAACAATAAAGTTAAGCGATGGATCGTTGGTCGTGGTATAGCCCGATTGTCCTTGAGATCCGCTCGAGGGAACGTTTGGACTTGCCGAGTCGCCTACACCAACTCCACCAATAGAATCAAGCGATTGATAGTTGGGACTCGAAGACTCTATAACTCCACCGCTGCCCAAGAAATCTTCTTGAATACTATAGTTGTTTGATGTAGATGCATATACAATTTGTGGCGACAACAATATAAGTGCACTTATGAAATGCAACAAGCCATAATAGCTAAGGCTTGCTAACTTATTATAATGTATTGAAAATAGTTTCATTTTTATCATTATAATGTAAATCATAACCAATATGCTACAATATTGATCGTAGTGGCAAAACTAAAAGTCAAAAAATTAATAGAATATTTTAGTTTATTAACTGTATTACTCGTTGGCATCAGTCTTGTACTGCCATTAAGGGTACAGGCTCTTAGCCTAACCGGCAACGGTCAAGCCAATATTACATCGACAGTCAATGGTGCTGCTCCAAGTGTTGCACCAACTATTGATTCTCCTGCACAAGGGCAAAATGTTGATCAGAAAAATATTACCATTGAAGGCACGTGTGTCACGGGCTTAATAGTTAAGATATTCTCTAACAATGTATTTGTTGGCTCTGCAGTTTGTCAAAATGGTGGCTATGCGCTACAGATAGATTTGTTTATTGGTAAAAACGATCTTGTGGCACGACAGTACGATGGTCTTAATCAGTCAAGCCCAGACTCGCAAATAACTACAGTTTACTATATTGCTCCAAGTATTCAGCCATCTCTATCTAGCTCTCAACAAGCCTCTGGTGAAAACATTGAAGCTAATTTTACATTAATTCTTAAATACGACTCTACAGTTGCTGGTGTGTTTCCAGGTCAACCATTTCGGCTGCCTATAACTTTTAACGGTGGTGTAGCGCCATATGCCGTTGGTGTAGATTGGGGTAATAGCAGCAATGATCTTTTTAGTAGAGACAACGACGAAACGTTTTTTGCCGAACATACCTATAAAAACCCAGGGCTCTACACTATAAAAGTAAAAGTAATCGATAAATTTGGCGAGACAGCGTTTAATCAGTTTGTGGTGGTGGTTAAGGGTCAAACCAGTACTAATCCAATTAATAAAATACTAAATAGAGAGTTGGTGCCAGATTATATATACAACACAACTATCCCACTAATAGCACTGGGTTGTTTTTGGGGTGGAAGGCGCTATCAGCACCGAAAGCACAAAAAAACGTGCGAATACTGTGAATAAGTAATATATCTTGCATTATTAGCTCAAACTTGTTATGTTTTATATATAGCAAGTTTGTGGGTATTTATTTGTGTATATAAACAGAGACCAAAAGAAATATTATTTAGGTATTTTTAAAAGCATACAATTTGTGCTAGTTGTATTTACATTTTTTTGTATGGCTATGGCATTATTATTTGTGCCCAATAAGGCTAAGGCTGCCGCCGGTATTAACCAGCAACTAAACTATCAGGCCAGGCTCTTAGATAACTCTGGCGCAGTGGTTGCCGATGGTTTGTATAATCTGGAGTTCAAAATTTATCAAGACGGCACCGGCTGTGTTAGTGGTGGGAGCTCACCGTGTAGTGGAACACTCAAATGGACAGAAAGTCGTATTCAGACCAATAGAGTGACCGTAAAAAATGGTTATTTTTCTGTAAATCTAGGGTCTGTTACCGCATTTGCGAGTAATGTAGATTGGAACCAAGACACACTATGGTTGTCAATTAATGTTGGTGGTACTGCAAACACGCCATCGCCAACTTGGGATGGTGAGATGACACCATTTAGACGATTATCAGCTGTACCATACGCCATGAATGCCAACCAATTGGGCGGGTTAGATGCCAGCGCATTTATTAAGCTTGCACCTACTGCTGTGCAGGTAGATAGCGGCACGCTTAGCTCAATTTTTATCAATAAAACTGGTGCAAGCGGAAATATACTAGAGCTCCAAAAAAATGGCACGGGAGCGTTTATAGTAGAAAATAATGGCAATATTAAGGTGGCCGCAGGTCAAGGTCTTGATACTAATAGTGCTGGCATATTGGCCTTGGGTGCTGCTACCGCTACCACAGTGGATATATGTAATTCAGCAGCTTGCGACACCATAAATATTGGTACAAACACTGATGCTGACACTATAACAATAGGAAACTCAAACTCAGACACTCTCTCGTTGCAAGGCTCAACTATAAATATTGATACTCTTGGTACTGGTGGTGTAAATATAGGGAATGGTAATGGCGGGGTGGTCAATATTGCTGGTAGTGACTGGTCTATTGCAGATGGTGGCCCTATCAAGATAAGTGGTATAGAGTCTAAGATCTCTGGTACCCTAACTATTGCTGATGCTACATCTACGGGTGTATCTATATGTAACTCAGCTTCTTGTGACAGTATAAATATTGGCACCAATGCCGATGCCGATACTATTACTATAGGCGACAGTACCGATACTGCTCTCAAGCTAGGCAAGTTTACTGCCGCCAATGGCATATTATATATTTCTGCAACAGATGGGACGGTTTCTGAAACGGCCGCCTCAACAGGCGCACAGTGTTTGCAAACTAGTGGTGCGGGCACGGCACCTATATGGGGAGCTTGTGGCGCTGGTGGTAGTGGCGTAACAGCGGTCGGTACCATAGACTCACAGACAAAGAGTGCTAATGGTGCAGTGATATCGGGCACAGATATCGTGTTACAAACCGCCGACGGTAGTAATCCGGGCCTTGTATCGACTGGCACTCAGACTTTTGCTGGCAATAAGACATTTTCTGGCACGATAGACAACACCGGTGGGCAAATAAATGTTGGTAGCGCATCGAGCGTGACAGGTAAGATTGTGTTTGAGAACAGCACCAACGCCAATACCGTCACCCTGCAATCTGGCGTAACATCTGGTAGCTATACCTGGACACTACCGACTGCCGATGCAGCTGGCTGTTTGAGCTCTAATGGTTCGGGAACTCTAAGTATTGCTACATGTGGTGATGTAAAAACTGAAATAATTAATACAACCTCTACCTGGACAAAACCATCGGGTTCGATTGTAAACATTATAGAGACATGGGGCGGCGGCGGTGGCGGCGGTGCTGGTCAGGCAGCTAACGTCTCATCGGCTGCCAAGCTGGGCGGCGGTGGTGGTGGCGGCGGCGCTTATAACACCTCTTCTTTTGCATCAAGTACTTTGGGTAGCACAGTTCCTGTTACTATTGGTAATGGTGGTAACGGTGGTACGGGTGTAGCTGGCGCCAACGGTAATGTTGGTACCCAAGGTGGCCAGACATGCTTTAGTACTACAACTGCTTGTGCTGGTACCAAGTACTTGACTGCATTTGGCGGTGGTGGTGGTGCTGCAGCAGCTGTTGGTAACGGTGGTGGTGGTGGTGGTGGTACTATTTCTGCTGGCTCAAACGCTACGACTACTGCTGGTGGTACTGGTGGTAACCCAACCGCAGCAGCTACCAATAGTGGTGGTGGTGGTGCTACTGGTGTTACTGCCGCCGTAACTCCAACTATAGGGGCCTATGCGTTTTGGGGTGGTGCCGGAGGTGGTGCCTCATCTACAACTGCCGCATCTAACTCTGGTCCTGGCTCTGGTAGTATACGTGGTGGCTCTGGTGGTGGTGCTGGTGGCGGATGTGCAGTTACTACATGTACTGTGCGTGCTGGTGGTGCCGGTGGACTAGCTGCCGCAGCCTCTACCGCTGGTGCTGCGGGTGGAACAACCGCTGGACAAGCTGGTACAGCTGGTGCTGCGGGTGTTGGTAACGGTGGTGGCGGTGGCGGCGGAGGTGCCAGTAACAACGTTCTAACTGGTAGTACTGGCGGTAATGGTGCTAATGGCGGTACTCAAGGTGGCGGCGGTGGCGGCGGAGGAGCTGCATATGGTACTAGCGGCACATCTACCGGTGGTAACGGTGGCGCCGGGGGTAAAGGTGAAGTACGCATAACCTCTATTAAAGGTACGGGTGCCGATCTTGCCGAGATATATGGCACACGTGATGGTAGTATTGGTCCTGGTGACGTAATTTGTTTAGATGCAACTATGCGCGCTGGAGTAAAAAAATGTACCAACATATATGATCAAAATGCATTTGGTATTGTTACCACTTTGCCAAGCCTAGTAATGGGTAATGTTGAGGACCCTGATGCAGCTCCTGTAATGGTAGCCCTTTCAGGTCGAGTTCCTCTCAAGGTTTCAAATGCCAACGGTAATATTAAGGCCGGTGACTTGCTTGCACCATCATCTGAGCCGGGTGTCGCAATGAAGGCCACAAAAGCTGGACAGGTAGTTGGGCAAGCAATGATGGATTTTGAATTTGTGCCAAATACTGACTCTGAACGCCATGCAGTAATTGCTGCCTTTGTGAAAAAAGATGTCGCCAATGGCGCAAAACTGACCGATCTTATTGATGGGCTACAAACTGAAGGTAAAGTGGCCACTACAGAAGACTTCTCGAAATTTGCCCTTGGCAAGCTTGTAACCCAAAAAGACGCGCTGGCTGGTGCAGTTAATCTTTCTGAAATCACTACCGACAGAGTAACTGCAGGCCTAGAAGTAATAACACCAAAAGTAACTGCTGATGCAATTGAGATCAACACAATAAGCTCATCTACACAAAACGACATAGCTATTAAGCTAAACAAAGAAGGTAAACTCCAGGTATTAAACTCTGATGGAGAATCTAAAATGAGCTTTGACAATAATGGTAACGCCACATTTGCTGGTACCCTTAAGGCCGACAAGATACAGGCTAACCAAATAGAGGGCTTAAATCTATTTGTTGATAGTATTAGTAAAACCAATAGATCAGATAATACTCCAGCCCAAAGTACAATTACTCATAGTGGCCAACCAGAGAGTAATAATACATTAGACATTAGTGCAGCGACTGTAGCACTAGATCTCAATGTTAAT
Organism: uncultured Candidatus Saccharibacteria bacterium; assembly: GCA_964512085.1. Lineage (GTDB taxonomy): Bacteria > Patescibacteriota > Saccharimonadia > CAILAD01 > BJGX01 > JAUPVL01. The sequence continues at coordinate 419 of CAZEIU010000033.1, read as the reverse complement.
GGCAACTTATTTGCTAACGGTGCGCTAAAAGTCACTGGTCCGGCAGAGTTCTTAAATACCTCGTTTTTTTATAAGCTTGCTACTTTTATAGATAAAACAGTGTTTAAAAACGACGTTAATTTTGAAGGTAACTCAACGTTTGCCGGCAATATCATAGTAAGTAAAGATACTGCAGGTTTAGTAAAAGTACCAGCTGGACAGACCCAAGTAAAAATCTTATTCTCAAAGCCTTACGCTAAAAAGCCGGTTATTAATGTAACTCCAACCGGAGTTATTGAGCCAAAGTATGGCGTGGTTGAAGTTACTAATGAAGGCTTTGTAATAGTGATAGATCCTGCTCAAAGCACCGATACAGAATTCAACTGGATAGCTGTACAGAATAATTAACAATAGTCTTTACAACTGATCATATTTTTGCT
>CAZEIU010000032.1:0-7267 GCA_964512085.1 uncultured Candidatus Saccharibacteria bacterium | reverse complement strand
CTTTGGGCTGTATAGCGCCACGCATGGTGTCTGTCGATAATTATTTCGAATACTGGCACCATAATCATTAGCTCTTCTTCCAACTTAATATCCGCTGGGATGTCGCGTTCGTCATAAGAGCCTATAAAATCTAAAGACGGAATATTAAATCCGGTCAATCCATTGGCATAGCGATTAAGAGTTATGTTTAGATCAAGAATGTTAGATACTCTATCGTCATCCATTAGTAGCTGAACACCGACAGTGTGTCGCTTAAGATTGGGGTCTTGAACAACTAATACATCACCTTCATGATTCTGAAGTACCAAAACCGCACATTCTCTGAACATCTCTGCTCTCTTTCGGTAGGTGCAAATGTGGGCTTAGTATACAACTGATTTGTAGTTATTGCAATAACTATAAATACCTAAAACACTTGCCTATTATCCAGTGCTCGACCAAGTGTAATTTGATCGGCATATTCTAGATCTCCACCTATTGGTAGCCCATGTGCCAATTTTGTAACAGCAATATTGCTATCTTTGAGTTGACGCAAAATATAGAGCGCAGTGGTTTCACCCTCTAGATTTGGATTGGTGGCCAAAATTATTTCTTCGGGTTTAGTTTGCTCTACTCTATCTAGTAAGCTCTGTATCTCTAAGTCTTCGGGGCCAATACCATCGATTGGTGATATTACGCCATGCAAAACATGATACTTACCTCTGTATAAACCAGTTTTTTCAATAGCCACAATATCAAGAGGAGCCGAGACTACACACAGCAATGAATCGTTTCGATTAGGGTTAGAGCAAATTTTGCAGACAGATTCGGTGCTAAAATTCTTGCACGTTTGGCAACGCACAATGCCGTCTTTTAATTTAATTGCTGCCTCGCCTAACGACTTGCTATCGTCATTTTTTAGCAAATAAAAAACCAACCGCTCGGCGGTTTTGGGACCAATACTTGGCAGCTTAGAAAACTCTTCTATTAAGTTATTAACGCTTTCGGGCAAAACATCTGAGCCCACTCCATTACCCTCCGTAATTATATTTTGCTACATTCCTGGCAAGTTCATTGACCCAGCAATCTCTTGCATCTTAACCGTAGCCTCTGACATCAGTTCTTTGTTAGCCTGATTGATAGCTGAAGCCAAAAGGCTTTCTAGACGGGCAAGATCCTCAGTGGCTTCTGGTTTGATATCGATATCTTGAATTTCTACATTCATACTAGTTTGTGAAATAGCCAAGCCAGCAGTAACTTTTACATCACCATCGCCAGCTTCGGCTTCTATCTTCATACGCTTAAGTTCTTTTTGTAGCTTAAGAGCTTTTTGTGCCATTTTGGCTTTGTCCATCACACCCATAATATTTCTCCAAATTTAATACCTTATTATTTTACCTGATACAACCTAAGTTCGCTATAGCCAGCCTGCACTTGTTGTTGCAATTGCCAGTTTGGCGGAACCTGATTGTAGTACTGTTGATTGCCGGTTTTACCTATTAGCCAAACACGTGAGCCGGCAGGTACAGTAGAATAAGAGTTTAAGTAAACATTTTGGTCATACAATAAACCTGATTCACCATAGCCGTTAAGATTAGAATTGGCCGTATATAGCTTAATAGGTAAATTTGACTTGTTGTAGTATGAACCATCAAAAAATACATACAGTTCGCCAGCGATAACAATATCGCCACTTTTTGCTTGCGTATTTAAGTTACTCAAAACATTTTGCATCTGGTGATTTGACTGAGCATAGACATTTCTTACGCCGATAACCTCAACTATTATCACCCCAAATACAAGTGCATAGAGCAACCATTGGCGTGCATTGCTTGCTTTGTCTATAGCCAGCGCCAGAATGATAAATATGCCCGCTGCTGAAAAAACAAAATATCTTTCATGAAATACTGGCTTAAATGTAGACACTGCTAGCGCTAAAAATATTGGTAGTAAGCTATAAATTACTATTAATAGATTAAATTTTTGTTTACTTTCATCTTTAATAACAATATAAATAGAGGCGCCTATTACAATTATTACCACAGCCCACCAAAGCAACATTGGTAATTGTTTTCCGTCGGTAAAACTAACAAATTGCCACAAAGCGGAGCCCAGACTATATATGTTTGTTTTGCCTAACCAACCAAGACCTTGGCCGCGAGTTAGTTGTGCAACCATATTACCCAGCCAAGGCAAAAATAATAGTAGAGCCACTATATTGGCCAGCCACCATTTAAGGCTTAGAAATATTGTTTTATTAAGTTGCCACTTTTTTGGAGACTGCAATAATACCAAATAAAACCACAATGAAATAACTGCTAGAGCTGTGAAATAGTGTGTATACAATCCGAGCCCAATCGACAGAGTATATAGCACATAAGGCCATATTTGGTTGGGTTTTTTAACTATATTAATAACGGCATACAAAGCAATAAGCATTAACAGTGTTAGCAACCCGTACATTCTCGCCTCTTGACTATAACGAACCATTATAGGTGCTAATGCCAAAAATAATGCCGAAATAATTGCAGCTCTTTTTGTAGAGATGCTTTTTACAACCATAAAGCCTACAATAACTGCCAACACTCCGGCCATTAAACTCAAAGATCGCACTGCAATAGCACTCGAACCAAATAGCTTCATCCAACAATGAAGTAGCTCGTAATAAAACGGCGGGTGTACATCGCGGGCCGAGCCTTGCCAAATTTGTACAGGATTTCGAAGGGCTAGCATCACCGAAAATCCTTCATCGTGCCAAATGCTCGATTTAGTTATATTTATAGCTCTTACAAGTAGCGCCATAATAGAAATAATGCCAAGTGCTAAATATGGCACATAATCAACGCTCTTGTTACTAAGACGTTTTTTCATTCTTTTTATACTTACCGCTTAGAAGATGCCATTTTATTTTTATCAAATCCGGAAACGTCTGCAGAGCAGCCTTGACGGCAGAAAATTTTGAGCCTGATAATTTAGTTTTGTCACTATCGCCGTGTTGTACATCGTGCCAATCTGGAACATCGATAGTATCTATTTGATAGCCCATTTGTCGCGCAATAGCCAATACTTCCATATCAAATCCCCAACCGGCAATCGTTTGTTTGGTAAATATTTTTTGGGCTGCTGGAGCGCTAAATACTTTAAATCCACATTGAGTATCTTTGATACCTGGCAATAAGATTAGCTGAACCAAAAAGTTGGCACTTGCCGAGATAAATTTTCGCACTCCTTTGTGACTTTTCTGCAGATTACGCACACATATACCTATTGGTCTTTGTCTATCCATTAGCTCAAAAACATTATTTAAATATTTAAGTGGGGTGGCCAAATCGGCATCCATAAACATAATATATCTACCTTTGGCCGCCAACATCCCCAGTTGTACTTGTCTACCTTTTAGAGCGCTCTTCTTGGGCTTAGGGCCAGCTGAAATCACCGAAAAATGCCTAAATAACTTAGAGTATTTACTAGCTTCTTTAGCTGTGCCATCAGGACTATCGGCGTCTACAACTATTATCTCAATAGTATAGGGTTTGTCTTTTATATAATCAGAAATTGCAGTGAGGCTTTGTCCAATGCGACCGTGCTCATTATAGGTAGGCACTACTATACTTAAGTCGATACCCTCTTTTGATGTATTTTTAGATGTTGTCATAGTAACTACTATTTTACACTATATGTGTAGAATAAGAGTTTATCATTAAAGCTAGAGTTGTGTTTTACCAAACTGCCATCTGGGTATTTGGCCTTAAGTATCTCAATCTTCTTGTCACTATCGGAGTCGGCCGGAAAAGCAAATAGTTGTTTAGATTCACTAAGTGGTAGGTTTTGAAGCTTATTGATATCTAGCAAAGTATATTTAGATTTATTATAGGTAAGATATTCGGTTGACATGGATTCATACCCGCCTGCTACTACAAAGTTTTGTCTTTGATCTGAATTGTGTGAATTTAGATAATAACCAACCTGAACCATGTTTTCACCATATGCCATGTAAGTGTTTGGGTCTTGAGCCCAGGCTACAAAATATTGGTTCCAGCCAATTATTGCACTCAACCCAAGTAATGTGCAAACACTTATTAGGCCAACAGTTCTAGCCGGAGCATTAACCGGAAATGTTCGATACCAACGAAATAGCAAATAATTTATTCCAATTGCAGCGATCGTAAATACAGCCGCAGATGTACCTATGCTTCGCAGAGCATGGGGCAAACCTTCGGCCGTTAATATTGCTGGCAACATCATCACAAAAAATATTGCTAGTATCGAAGCGTACTTAATTCTCTTGAGTCGGCTAAAAGCCACTAGTAGACCTAATATTAGCATTATGCCTACAAAAGTATTTAGGAGTGGTTCTCCAGATAAATTATGTCGATTGTTCTCATCTCCACGATAATTGTATTGTAGTAAGGTTTTGGCTGTTCCTTGCAATAACGTTACAACCGGTTGACCATTATTGAGGTCTTTGTTTAAGAAACTAGTACCTCCAGCTCTGGCAACCGAGTCACTCGGATGCTTAGCTACCGTTACTACCAGCGGTATTAGCGTAATTGCTACTACCAGAACACTTACTAGCAGCAGCGAAACATTAGTTTTCAACCATTCTCTTTTAGCGATAAGCATATAAATCAATCCAGCAAGAGGTACTAAGGCAAACATAGTAAAAGCCGTGTAGGTGTAAAAACCTACTCCAAACGCAAAGCCGGCCAGAATAAAGTAAATAAGCTTTTGAGTTTTGTATGCTTTGCCAGCAAAATAAGCTGTAAGAATTATAACAAGAGGCACCATGCTAGCCCTAAAGCCATCGCGGCTTACTGTATTTACCCAAGGATTAATAGCCATCAGGAAGGCTGCAATAAGAGCCGTTCTTCTACCGAACCAATCTTTGGTCAAAACGTACAGCATTATCACTGTTATTATGCCAATTAGCGCCGGGGCCATACGTAGAGCTAATATGGTATTGCCCATTGTCGCTACAAATATAGCTTGTAAGAAAAAGAACAGGGATTCTCGCGGGCCATTGGTATTATAAATTACTCTAATATCGGCTTTGAATATTCTATTAATTATATCGAGGCCATTGGCTGCTTCGTCGGGATGCAGGCCTGGTGGCAAGATGTTTAAGTGATAGAGCCTAAATAGAAAGGCCAACAAAACTATCACGCCAAAAATAAAACCAGCTCTGTTTCTCAAAATAAAATCTAGTAGTTTGTTGTTATTTTTTGTCATCAGAAAAAACAAATTTTTTATACATTATATAATTGTAACCAAGAACCACCACGATTGCGACCAATAAGGCAAGGTTGCGTGTGTCAAAATCGGCACTCAATGGCAGTCTAAGAAGTTGGGTTATTTGGTAAGTTATTTGTGATGGCCACAACCATACATCGGTTAATAACTTGAGTATTATTGGCCTAATTACAAATAAGCCAAAAATGGTAATTAAAAAGAAATACACGCCATGCCAAACATCGACATGCTGTTTTTTAAATGTAAATCTCATATTAAAGATAAAACTGTTTATCATGGCCAGAGTGCCAGATATTACACCGGCGATTAAAAGACCATTAATAGTATACTGATAGCCTGCTACAGAAATCGACCCAAAGATTGTAGATGTTGGTAAAATTGTTATTACTAAGATATTTAATACTACAAAATCAACTAAAGTATTTAATACGCCGACCAATCCGAATCGACCTATTTGCTTCACCTCTGAAGTAGATTTTGTAGTTTTCGCCATAATAGTTATGTTTGATTATAACCTAAATATTCAAAATTCAAAAGGTCTTAAGATTGATGAACTTTATCGATATTTTTAAACAACATTTGATCGGGTTGGAAGTATAGCTCAACTTCGCCCGTAGGACCATTTCTATGTTTTTTTACCAATACATCAGCAGCGTTTTTACGTTCTGAATCTTTCTCATAATAATCTTCTCGGTAAATAAACATAACAACGTCGGCATCTTGCTCAATACTACCCGATTCACGCAAGTCAGCTAATTGTGGAATTTTGGGTGAGCGCATCTCTACGCTACGACTCAACTGTGACAAGGCAATTACCGGTACATTTATTTCACGAGCTAAACCTTTTAGTCCTCGAGATATTTCAGAGATTTCTTGTACTCTGTTTTCACCGTTGTTGTTTCTACCACTCATCAATTGTAAGTAATCAATTATTATTAAGCCCAAATCGTTTTCAGTCTGTAATCTACGAGCTTTGGTTCTCATCTCCATCACATTACTCATAGCCGAGTCATCAATATATATTGGAGCTTCCGATAAAACCCCCATGGCTTTGTTGATTTTTTCAAAATCACTATCTTCTAAATTGCCGGTACGAAGTTTCCAGCTATCAATTCCAGCCTCGCTACTGAGCATCCTATCTATAAGCTGCTCTTTGCTCATTTCAAGGCTGAATATTCCTACAGGTATACCCTCTTTGGTAGCTACGTGTTGAGCAATATTAAGTACTAAACTCGTTTTACCCATAGATGGTCTGGCCGCCAAGATTATAAGATCAGAGTTTTGTAAACCAGCAAGCAAGTTATCGAGATCTTTAAAGCCAGTCGGGATACCTCGCAATGTATTCTTGTCTTTGTGTAGATCGTCTAATCTTTCAAAGCTTGCAGTTAATATCTCATTAATTGGAGTAAAATTTTGCTTGAGGTGCTTTTGACTAACCGCAAACAGAGCTTGTTCTGCTTCATCTAAAACCGAGTCTAAAACCACATTATCGCTATAGGCCAAACTATTAATACTACTTGCGGCTGCAATTAACCTTCTAAGAGTCGCTTTCTCGGCAACAATCTTGGCATACTGTGCCACGTGGGCACTAGAAGGAACGGTGTTTACGAGGTCTGTTAAGTATGCCGCACCACCAATATTTTCTAATTCACCGGCTTTTTCAAGACTATCGGCCAAAGTTACTACGTCTATTGGAGCCCTTCTTTCGAATAAACCTAAAACAGCCTCATATATCTGACCATTTTTGGTTACATAAAAATCATCAGCAGCCACTATATCGGCAACTTTTATAATTGCATCTTTGTCTAACAGCAAAGAACCAAGCAAACTCGCCTCGGCTTCAGGATTCTGTGGTGGCAGTACCACCGAAGAGCTTGAGCCTAACTTTTTTTTATCATTATTACTATCCATCGACCAGTTCTCCCCCTAATATTGCCATAGCTGAACTTATTACTTCTTTTTCGGTATCGACTTTTTTGTCTGGTTTGGAGCTTAAGTTACATTTTAATATAATTGGTTTTTGACAAACCTTGCTCAT
>CAZEIU010000031.1:0-7595 GCA_964512085.1 uncultured Candidatus Saccharibacteria bacterium | reverse complement strand
ATATGGCTTTCTTGAGAGTTATCTAGAGTTCGCTCAAAAATTAATGATAACTGCATTGTATCACACAATATATTTTTTGTCAATAGTTTTGTTTTACACATCAAATAAAAAACCAGATTTTCATCTGGTTTGGTAGTATTAACGAAGATTTAATTTTAGCTCTTGAATCTCGGCTAGAATAAGATCGCAAAGTAGCACAACTGCATCTTTGTATCGTCGTGGAGCACTTTGTCGAGCTAGTTCAAAAAGTGGAAAAACAAATTGTTCTGTCTCAGCGATTTTACGCAACTGTTTTTCTTCAGAACACACCGATAAAGTTCTTAAGTTGTGCAGTCTATCGGCTAACTTACAGACGACAGCCCGCCAACTGTTAACAATATAAAATCTTTGCCAGTATTTAATATCGCTCAACTCTTTAGACTTAGATAGATATTTAACATCCATGGCAACGGTTTTGCCAAAGTTAATCTCTAATCTTTGAACTCGCATAATAAACGAGTCTTCAATAATGTCGTGTAGTAATGCCACAGCAATAATTTGCCAGTCAACAATATGTAATTCGTCAAATAGTATCCACGCAACTGCCCTTGGATGCTCAAAATAACGTATTCCGCTTTCTCTAGTTTGCCCGCGATGAGCATATTTACTAAAGAAGTATGCAGCCTCAATTTGTCCCATTTCACCTTCTGAAAAATAAGGATGCATTGCAGCCATAAACTCTTCACGAGTCATTCTGGGGTACTGACTGGCTGTCGTGGCCAAGAGCTTCATCCTCTCTACTAGTAAGGTTCGTTTTGATCCTATCTATATTATACAATTTTATTTTTGTTTGGGCAATTATAGTTTTGTTTTTAATCTATTTGAGTCATAATAAAAACTATTAATTTAGAATTAGGGTAAATATGGCAACGACCGTAGAGTTAAACAGATCCAGTAAAATTGAGTCTATTGCACTAAAGTGGGCTTTTATAACAGCCTTGATAACCGGTACGTTTTGGCTATTTTATTTTATTATATTCGATATACAACGTTTACCAATTATTGGCAGACCGTCCATCGGTGCCGGAATTGTAATAAGCGAGGCAATTATTGTGCTAATAGGCTTTTTTACTGGATATATCTATGGTCAACGCGAGATTCACAATAGTGGTGATACTCAAAAAAGACTATGGCTCAGGGGTGCGAGCTTGGCATTGGCCTACACCATTATCTTCACAATCTTTACAGGTCTACTGGTGTATTTATTGTCTATCTCTTTTAAAGAATTAACTTTAGATCGCTACTTAAGCACCTTCATAATCGCTGTAAGTGGTGCACTGGTAACATATATTGTCGTTAATCTGTCTACCACTATCGAAACACTAAATATCGTGAGCGCATTTGCAATATTTATGGTTGCTGGAGTTTTTACCAGCATGGCAACTTCTATAAATCCACTGTGGTGGGAGATTAATTTTTCAAGCCTAGGGGCAACTCACAGTTTTTCTGCCAAAGTCTTTAATGCCACCTTAATATTGTCGGCGGTATTAATGATCTGTATGAGCTCACATTTATTTCAAGACCTCCGGCTTCTTATTAGTGGAAATAAAAAATTTGCCACAACAAAAGCTAATTTTATAAAAGGCATGTTTGTATTTATTGCTATTTGTTTAGCTGGGGTAGGCATATTTCCTTACTATGTCGATACTTACTCTGCTGTGCTTCACAATCTAAGTGCTTATAGCATGATGCTAGGCTTTGCAATTTTGATTATTGGGATTAAAAAACTTATACCTGCTATGAATCAATCTTTCTTCGCCTTCTCATATATTATGCTCGGGGCGATTGGGCTATGTTTTGTACTATATTTTGGTTTGCATTACTTTAATCTTACTGCCTTTGAGCTAAATGCATTCTGTATTGCTTTTACATGGTTAATAGTATTCTTAAGAAACATCGCAGCCATGCAAAAAGTAAATTCATAAGTATTTAAGCTATTTGAAATTTATATTTTAAGTCTGCTATAATCAACTTAAGCATAACAATTAAAAAGAAGTTTTTATGAACAACGCAGTCGCCATTCCTACAAGAGGATCAATGATCTTTAGAGGAGTAGCTAACATACTTTTGGGGTTAATTGCCCTAATCTGGCCCGGTCTTACATTATTAGTCTTGGTAGTCGTATTTGCTATCAATATAATTGCCGTAGGTGCAATTGAAATATTTAGACCATTTTTTGAGAAAAATACTCAGCACGCTATATTAACTTTTCTACTAGGTCTATTAGGTGTAGTAGTAGGTTTTTATCTTCTAGGCAGGCCCGCCATTACCGCCTCGGTACTTAGCTTAATAATTGCTTTTTGGGCATTACTATTTGGTATCGGCGATCTAATGCTTGGATTTGGCAAATCTGAAATTGGTGGTGGTTATAGAGTATTGTTTGTAATATTGGGTATTTTATCTATCCTCTTTTCTGGATATCTAATTTTTTATCCAATTACTAGCTTGGTCACCTTTATATGGGTACTTGGACTATACGCTACCGTTACCGGTGTAATGTATGTCATTGCCAGCTTCTTTATACCCAAAGCAGTAACAACAAAGTCTAAAAAATAAACTACAATGGACTTATTGCAAGTTCCTACAAGAAGTGCGTTGGCTTGGCGAGGCTTAGCTAACGTACTTCTTGGTTTAATTTTAGTATTCTGGCCACAAGCAACCGTATATGTAGTGATTTTGTTTTTTTCACTCAATCTAATTTTAGTAGGTCTTTTTTCGATATTAGAACCTTTGTTTGATAAGACAAATCCGCACACGTGGTTAAATATAGTTCTTGGCATATTTGGGGTAACATTTGGTGTTTATCTAATCATTAAGCCCGAGTTTGCAGCCGGATTAATAGGTCTTATCATAGCTTTTTGGGCATTGCTATTTAGTATTTTTGATATATCAATTAGCTATAAAGCTATGAAGCTAAAGATGTCGCACAGCTGGATAATGATGCTGGTGGGTGTTATTTCGGTATTCTTTGGTCTTTATATGTTACTAAGCCCTGCCGAAGGAGTTTTAAATATCGTGTGGCTATTTGGTATATACGTTATAATAATAGGTACCATACTATTACTAACAAGTTTGTTTACCCCTAGAGCAAAAAAGAAAGGTTAAATCATGCCAAAAGAAAAAGTACCTAATTATGTCAAGTGGCTTACGCCAATTGCAGTGCTTTTAATTACTATATCGTTATTATTGCTGCCATATTTAAGTGTATTCAAATCAACATTCACAAATGCTCAAAATACCATTACTTTTTTTGAGAATTCATCGACTTTTAGCTACACTTCGCAAATAATAAAATCTGAAATTCAAGGTAGATTACCAGAAAAAGTTCAGCAAAACTTAATAGAACGATCAATTATAAATAAACTTACTGATCTTATAATCACGCCAAAATTGGTACAGAATATTGCCGAACCAGTTATTAAATTTCAGATAAAGCGACTAAATAGCAAACAAGTTTTAACTCTTACAAATAATAATGTTGAGTTTAATTTACAGCCCTACAAAGAGAATTTAAGTTCTTACATAGCCTCTTTCAAATTAGGTGAGGGCATAGAAACAACTCTCAATAACTTTGTTACTTCTGTACCCAACTCCGTAACTATTGTCGATGGTCAGAAGAATCCTAACAGTGTGTTGATAAAAATAGTAAAACTTCGTCAAGGATATGAAAATATTCTAAAAGCATATACTGTAGCATGGGTGTTAATAGTATTTTCTGCCCTCACTCTAGTCGGCCTATTTTATAAAGACTTGCGTAAATTATTTAGAATGTTTGCAAAAATAATGATAGTAAGCGGTATATCTATACTTGCATTGAGTTACTTGGCGCCAGCCTTAATTGCCAACTTTGTCCCAACCAATATTACCGAAAATAGTGGTTCCGAAATAAATCAGCTAATAAATTCTATTGTAAATCAATTCTTTGAACTTAGTCGAAGTTTTGTTTGGTGGTATCTGGGTCTAGCTGTACTTTTTGCAATTTTTGCTTGGTATTTTAAAAATTTTGGGGTTAACTTTAAACCCAAAGAAATTCAAAAATATTTTCAGTTAAAATACCATAAGTTGTTTAAGAAGAAAAAATAGCTTAGACATTTCACCAATAATAAGCTATACTTCGAGACATGAATATTACTCATAAGATCATAAGCTCAGTTACAAATCTTCTACCCAAATCTAAATCTAAAAAAGATATTGTATCGCCAAAAGAGGTAGAGTTAGTATTGCAAAACGTGAGAGCCAAGATATATTTTGCTATGCTTTTTTCTTTTATGTCTATTTTGCTAATTTATCTTTTTAAGGATTATTTTAGCCCAATATTTTTTGCAATATTATTTGCGGTACTTATTCATCCAGTCTATAAGTATATTTACAAAAAAACCCATTCACAGCGAATCAGTACAATATTAAGCACAATTTTTATGGTGCTTGTCATTGTCTTGCCTTTTGTGTTTATTGCCAGTAGACTTGTGGCCGAAATATCTTCTTTATCTGCCAATATAGGCGATCTATCTAGTTCATCGACATACCAAACTACAGTCAATAGTATCAACAAAATTGCCAGCTCATTGCCATTTGATGTTAGTCAACAACAAATCGATAATGCTATTAATAATTTGATACAAAATATTAGCTCCTCGGCAGTTTCATTTACAAGTAATCTTATTAAAAGCGCCATTAGCTTTGGCGTCTACTTAATGATTTTTATTGTGTTGTTTGTGTATTTATTGCCCCGAATGAATAAGCTCAAAGAAATGTCGCTTTCTGCTTCTCCGCTTGGGCGAGACATTACTCAGGACTATATAGAAAAGGTGCGTTTACTTATGAAGGGCACAGTTGTTGGTTCGTTCGTAATAAGCCTTACTGCCTCCACAATTATGGGAATTACATTCTGGGCTCTTGGTATTCCTAATGCAGTTTTCTTAGCTTCTATTGCTTTTATACTAGGTTTTATACCTTACCTTGGTACCACGATTTTTACTTTTGGTGGGGCAATAATCTTTGCTTTAATGGGCAACTATTTCAATGCCGCTGTTTTAATTTTGGTACAGCTTGTAATACTCAATCAACTCGATCTCGTATTTAGACCAATTACATTACCCAAGAAAGTTCGCATACATCCATCACTTACAATTGTTGCGGTCACCGCCGGTTTAGCAGTCTTTGGGGTGATGGGAATATTTTATGGCACAATTATACTAGTTTTGTTTATTAGCACACTTCAAATTTACAAACAAAACTACGGTAGTGATTAGATAAAAAGAAACGTTATCTAACAAGAATTGAGCCTATTTGGCTTTTCTTGATTCTGAGATACCTATTGCTATAGCTTGATCTCTATTTTTTACTTTTTTATTAGATTGCCCAATTGTAAGATTGCCATGTTTATATTCATGCATAACTTGTTTTATTTTTTGTTGCATAATTCTGTTATTTTTCCTCATATTTTTTGGCTAACTCCTCTAACTGCTTAGTATAGTTTTGTGATAGTTTTTTGGCTTCATCGTAGAAATTATCATTACCCAGTAGTTTGTTTTTGATAGTGCCTAGTGCTACCTTGCTTTTTGATTCTACGCTTTCTTTAGCATTTTCTTTAACATCTTCAATTTTACTTTTTATATCTTCGCGGTTTTCAATGCCAATCTTAGGCAAGGTAAATGCCGCTATTATGTAGCCTATACATGCACCTGCTAATAAACTTATTATACTGCTAATATTGGCTTTGTCTTTCTGCATAGAAGGTCCTCCTCTAATACATATATGATAGGTAAGTTATATATTGCTTACTATAAAATTTTTTACATTTTAAAATAATGTAATACAATGATGGGATGGAAGAACTTATTAACTTCGCCAAGCAATATCCTGTAAAAACATTTAAGCCAAAAGAAATAATCTTGCACCAAGGAGATAGGGTATCTTGCGGTTATTTTATACTTAAAGGAAGAGTAAGAGTATATGACATCAGCAACGAAGGTGATGAAAAGCCATTGTCATACGATAAGACACGCGAGATATTCCCCGTGGCTGTTCTTTATTTAAACATGAAAAGAGCACAGTATTATTATGAAGCCCACACCAAATGCGATATAGCTATTATTCCTAAGGATGAGTATATAAACTTTGTAAAAACTCATCCCGAAGCTTTATTTGCTACCACCGTAAGTCTTGCCAAAAGACATTTAGATTTCAATAGAAGAGTTAATGGCCTAACGCAATTAAAAGCCGAGACCAAAGTACTATTCGCACTCAAATATTTCGGCAAAAGACATGGCAAGAAGACAAAAGACGATAAAGTAACAGTAGAAATACCAGTAACACAAAGCGAGCTGGCCAATTTCTCGGGGCTTACACGAGAAACTGTCAGTAGCGTTATGAATAAGCTTAAAAGACGCAATATTGTTAAGTACCGCGGAAAAACACCTATGAAGATAGACGAAAAAAAAGTCGACAAAGATTTAGAAATTTAATTAAGAGAGCTAATGCTCTCTTAATTAAATACTCAGTACACTATAAAGTTGCTAAATCTCTATATTTCTTGCTTTTATAATACTCTGCTTTTCTAGCCCACTTAATGGCCATCTCATCAAGCAGATCGTATTGGTTATTGTACTTCGATTGGCTTTTTTGTCTTTGTAAGGTTTTAAACTTAATGAATTTCATTATTATTAACTCCTCCATTAACAAATTAGTTATTATAGATTTATTTTGCCACTACACACCTCCATTGAATGTTTAATTGCTACACGAAACTATTATTATTCATATTCATCTGAGGCTTCTTCCATATCAGCTTGAGCTTTCTCTATCTCCGCTTCTTTTTGATCGGCGAGCTCATCTAGTTTGTCGGCATCATAACTTATATTTTCTATTTCTTCTCTTTTTTGATTAGCTTGCTCTCTTAAGTCATCTGGACTCATTTTGCACCTCCTGCTCTGTTATTTACATTACCATCTTAGCGCTATGATATTTTGAGTGCTATAAAAAATTTCACACAAAAGACTATTAAATTAAAGATGTGAAATTTTTTACAGTTTATGGAGATAATACGTGTACAATAAGATCATGAAAAACAATAAATTGGCCTTATTTAGTATTTGGCTTTCGGCTCTTACTTTTCCTCTCACAATAGCTACTAGCAAAACATTCGAGTATATAATTAAATCTGCCAACCCACAAAATATTAATGTAAGATATAATCTCGCTTATTTAAAAGAGATAATGATATTTGGTATAGCAATATTTGTATCTAGCTTAGTGATAAGTTTTATATGTTCTATCTTGGCTCACAATAAATACAAAGATGATTTGTCGCTGTTAGCAATAAAACTTGGTGTTGCTCAAGTTATTTTTGCATTAGTAATATTATTTATCTACTCTGGGCTTCGTCAATTTAATTAGTTTATAAAATACAATCAAAAAAAACGGAACAATCAGACATGATGTTCCGTTTATTTGTTTTTGGTAACTATAAGGCTTTAGTAATTATCCAGATTGCCCCAGCAACAGCTAGAAAAAATAAGCCTAGCCCAACTGGAGATCCCCAGCTAAACCAAGAA
>CAZEIU010000030.1:0-7628 GCA_964512085.1 uncultured Candidatus Saccharibacteria bacterium | reverse complement strand
GGGGTACTTACACTAATTTTGAATATATCTATATTTATAAGTGTGTAGATAATAAGTGCCAAGCTAGCAATAACTCCGGCCAGACGATAGTAGGCGACCATAAAAAATATTACCGCCAGTATTCCTATGAGTCCGGCAATTAAACTTTTGGCGATTGACTCCGTGCCTAAGCTTGCACCAACAGTCTGTTGCTGCACAAGACTTATAGGTACCGGTAAGGCGCCAGCGTTAAGCAAGACTGCGGTTTCTTGGGCATCTTTTACCGAATCAAATCCCTGCATTTGACCCTTTCCATCAGTTATAGGAGTTGAAACAGTTCCATTAAATAGCGGTTGATCGTCTAGAATAATAAGCAACCGAGTACCATTTTTGTTTATTCTGGTTGTAAGATCAGAAAATTTCTGGTTTGCAGACGATTTCATTGTAAAAGCAATTACTGGTTGGCCGCTTTGAGAATTAATATCAACTGTAGCATTATCAAGATCTTTACCAGACACATCACTAGGCACAATTGAGTTATCTTTAGTTAACTCATAAAAATTTAAATCGGCGGTTTTACCTATTAACTTTAAAGCCGAGTCGATATCTTTTTCGCCCGGTAGTTGTACGAGCACTCTATCATTACCAGAAGTTTGCACTAACGCTTCAGACGTACCGCTGGGGTTAACTCTCTTATTTAAAACATCTATTACCCCGCTTAGTGCTTTGGCTCTATTGGCCGAGTCAGTCTTACTTAAGTCGGCCTGATAAAGCAAACTCGCACCACCTTGCAGATCGAGACCTTGGCGCACTTTCAACTTAGTGTCCTTCATACCCAACGCCGATAATATTTTATCTTCTCTTGGTATAGCAATAAGAATAACCAGTGCGATAAAAGCTAGCAAAATATAAAATTTGGTTTTTAGTTTCATAAGTTATGTATTACCAAATTATATTACCAGATAACAGGTATATACTGCAATCTTATAGGTTAGCTACTTTTTACGAACAAAAAGCGATATACTTAAGTTACACCATGAAAAACTCAACAAACATTAAATACATTGATGTTGAAAGCTGCTCACAAACTCATGTAGCTTCTAAGGATTATAGCTATATTTTGCCAAGCGAAATAAATGTAAGTGTTGGAAGCATAGTAATTGTGCCCTTTGGCAAAAAAGAAGTATTAGCGGTAGTAAAAAAAATATACTTAGCTAAGCCACGTGGTATTAAAAACATCCGAGCGGTCTTAAAAGTTATAGACGATGTTCTTTTGCCAAAATACATTATGGATTTATCAACTTGGATACAAGAGTATTACGTATCTAGTCCCAAAAATGTATGGAGCACAATCTTACCCAGCGGGTTAAAAACAAAGTCTCGTCTAAAACTCAATGTTCAGCCCAATAAGAGTTTGAAGTTGATTAATAAACTAAATACCGAACAAATTAAAGCTTCTAAAGTCATTAACAAAAACAAAATTACTTTATTACATGGCATTACCGGTTCTGGAAAAACCGAAGTTTATATGGATGCTATAAACAGGGCTTACAAAAATAATAAAAGCGCCATTTTATTAGTACCCGAAATAATGCTAACTACTCAATTAAGGCAGAGACTCGAAATGTGTTTTGCCAATATCATTGTGTGGCATTCGAGCTTGAGCCCAGCCAACAGAAAACAACTTTGGCTTAAGGCGCTTAAATTCAGTATAGAGAATAAGCCAGTGGTTGTTCTGGGCACACGCTCGGCACTTTTTTTGCCACTTCACAACTTAGACTTAATTGTTATCGATGAAGAGCACGAGCCAAGCTACAAACAAGATTCTACTCCACGCTATGAGGCCCAAATTGTGGCGGCAAAAATTGCTTCTCTTATTGATTGCAAGCTTATACTTGGCAGTGCCACACCGAGCTTGCGTAGTTATTATTTGGCCCAAATAGGCAAAATTGGCCATGCCAAGCTTACAATGCGGCACAACAGTAAATTACCAATAGTAGAAATACACAAAAAAGACATCAATAGTAGCGACAATATCATATTAGATAATTTGGCAAAACTTATTGATGCTAATTTGAAAGCCAAAAAACAAACTATGCTGTTCTTAAACCGACGCGGCAGTGCGCGTGCCCAAATATGTAATAACTGTGGCAATATTAGTAGTTGTCCTAATTGCAATGTGAGCTTGCGTTATCACGCCGATCATTCAAAACTAATGTGTCATTACTGTAGCTATTCTATTACTCCCAAAGCCGTTTGCGATATTTGTAGCAGTAGTGAATTACGTTTTATTGGCGATGGCACCAAGAAACTCGAGCAAGAGATTATCGCACGATGGCCAGATGCTCGAATTGCCCGAGTAGATAGAGATAACTCCAAATTGCCGTACCTTATTAGCACGTTTGAGAAGCTCAAAAATGGTGAGATAGATATAATTGTCGGCACCCAAATGATTAGCCGCGGTTTAGATATAGCCAATTTAAGCTTAGTTGGCATTGTTGATGCCGATTCTATGCTTTCGGTTAGTGACTTTACCTCTAGCGAGCGTACCTTTCAGCTAATTAGCCAAGTAGCTGGTAGAGCTGGCCGAAGAAAAGAAGTCGGCAAGGTAATTATTCAATCCAGTAATCCTGGCAATACGGCGATACTAGACGCTTCACAAAATAATTATGAAGACTTCTTTAAACAAGAATCAGCCTCACGCAGTAAATATGCTTACCCACCCTATTTTTTTCTGTTAAAATTACAGTATGAGAATGCAAATGAAAAAATAGCTCTACAAAAAGCTACACACATGACAAAGGCATTGACTCGAAATAACAATATTAAGGTGCTTGGGCCGGTCAAATATTTCAAAAGAACTTTGAGTCGTAAAACAGTTTATCAGATAATAATAAAAAGTAAGTTCAGACTACCGTTACAGAACATTGCCCGAGAGCTACCGGCCAACTGGAGCTTCGACTTAGACCCAATTTCAATACTATAAAATGATAAAAAAACTCGTAACCATACCAGACGAAACATTAAGAATTAAGTCACGAAAAATTGGCTATGTTGATGATTCTATAAAAAAACTTGCCGAAGATATGATAGAAACTACCTTAGATTGGGATCACGATAGCGAATTCGGCGCCGCACTGGCAGCAATTCAAGTAGGCGAACCGATTCAACTAACTGTTGTTAGAGACAAGTTTGAGAGCAGTAAAGACAAAACATTTTCAACTTTTGTTAATCCAAAAATAATCAAAAAAAGCCAACAAACAGTAACTGATGTAGAAGGCTGTTTAAGTGTACCGGGGCTCTACGGAAGAGTAAAAAGAGCCTTAAAAATAAAAGTTCGAGCTCAAGATCTCGACGGTAATGAAATTAGGTTAAATCTTGAGGGTTTTCCGGCCCGTGTTCTTCAACACGAAATCGACCACATGAACGGAATTATTTTTTTAGATCACATTAAAAGCAATAAGGACTTGATGAGTATAGACGCTTCAGGTAAACTCAATCCTTTAAATGATGAAGAGTCTAAATAACTAGTATGAGTGGCCATACAATACCTGTAATATTTTTTGGTAACGAGAAGTTATGTACTGGGCTACATCACACCAATCTACCCACGCTCAATTTGTTATTGAAAAATAATTTTGAAATAGTAGCTATTTTTGCTCCACAAAAACAAACCATCTCAAGAACAAACAATAGTTCAGAAATATATGAATTTGCCAAACATAACAACATAGAGATATTCTCTAATGCTCGTACTGATGAAATATTAGAAGTCATAAATCAAACCAATGCCAAAATAGGCGTATTGGCGGCATATGGCAAACTAGTGCCACAGACAGTTATTGATAGTTTTGAATATGGCATACTAAACATTCATCCCTCGCTTTTGCCCAAATACAGAGGATCTACGCCTATAGAATCAACCATTCTGAATGGTGATAATTTTGCTGGTGTGAGCATAATGAAATTAGTAAAAGAAATGGATGAGGGTCCAATTTATAAGCAAGAAAAAATATCTATAGATAAAAGTATATCCAAGCAATCTTTAGCCGATAAATTAGGCGGTATTGGAGCTAAGCTTTTAGTAGAAACCATTAACGATCTTTTAAACACCAGAGATATTAAACCGACACCTCAAAATAATGCCATGGCTACTTATTGTAATAAAATAAGTACGACCGATGGTTTAATAGATACGAATAAGGCAGCAGATGTATTGGCAAACCAAGTTAGGGCATATAGTGGTTGGCCCAAATCTAAGTTTGTACATAAAGATTTAAAGCTGATTATTTTAGAGGCAAAAGCCAGCAATCTAAACAACATTGACAAGTCTAAACTTACTGCTATAGACAATAAACTCTATATTGGCTGTAAAAATGGCGCTCTAGAGATATTAAAGCTTCAAATTGAAGGCAAAAACGCTATTGATGCGCAAGCTTTTATTAATGGCTATAAGAATAAATTAGCTTAAAAGTTCTACTTAATATATGGCTCAAGTTTTTCTAAAACCTGGCTGGGGGTGAGATCTGTTTTTACAATATAATCTTTGGCACCAAGCTCTTTAGCTTGAGCGATGGTTTGAGGATCCATAACATTGGTAAGTACTATTACTGGCAATTCTGGTACCAAGCCTTTTTTCTTAAGTGACTTAAGCACCTCTATACCACTAACATTCGGCATCATTAGGTCTAACAAGACAATATCGGGTTTGTGCTCAGATATTTGATCTAAGGCCATCTTGCCGTCAGCAGCCTCAATAACTTCTAAGTCTGCCTTAGACAGTTTAAGTTGATACATGTTGCGGATAAAATCGTTATCTTCAACTAACAATACGAGTTTGCTCATACCTACAGTATAGACCTAAGTTGAGCTCAATAACAAGTTATTTTTAACTAATTTCTAAGAAATTAGTTTTTCGATTTTTTCGATGGCTTCAAAAGAATTATCTACTTTTAGCAAAATAGAAGGACAATAGCGCAGTTTTGAATGTGTTGCTACATATACACGAAGTTGTTTTTGGAAATAGTCTTGGCGCTTGGTAAACTCTGCTAGCTTGTTGCTTTCAACCCGCACCCAAATTATTATCGTTTTGCCATCTAGGCTAGTTTCTGACTGAGTGATAATTATGTTATTAAGAAAACTATCGGCATTTTTTAAAAAAAACTCAGCAGCAATACCTTTAATAGTTGCGGCTAGTTTTTGTTTTTTTATACTATCCATGGCCATAATAATTTAGAGCTTTCTTGGTTTTTTCTCGGTACTAATAAATACCAACTCGTCACCCACTTTTATGGGGGTTTTTGTATCTAGGCTAAGGCCACACTCTTCGCCTTCAACCACTTCTTTGGCCGATTCTTTGTTTTTTTGCAAATTGGTAAGCTTGGCACTGCCTACTTCGGTCTTATCAGAGAATATATTAACATCTAAGCCAGAGGTAATTTTACCAGACAGCACTTTGCCTCCACAGATTACAGAGTTTTTTGTAGTTTTAAATACTCCTAGCACTTTGAGCTTAGCATGTTCAGTAATGACTGTTTCGGGCTCAAGCAAAGAGCTCAACCAGTCTCGAACATCATCTAATAATTCATAGATAATCTTATACAGCTTAAATTCTACACCAGATCTCTTAGCCAGTTGATTAACTGGAGCAGATATACCTACGTTAAAACCTAATATTATCGCATTTGAGCTAGATGCATTAGCAGAGTTTACGTCACTTTCTGATATATCACCAAGTCCGCTAGATATAATTTTTACGCCAACTTCTTCGTTACCGATAGATTGTAGAGAACTTATTAAAGACTCTAGCGAACCTTGAGCGTCGGCTTTTACAACTACGGCCAATTCTTTTACTTTACCAGCAATGACCGCTCTAGCTATATCGGCAGAATTCATGCTTTTGGTTGCGGTTAGACTTTTGATACTTGCTTTGCGAACCTGAGTATTCATCCAATCTTTGGCAACTTTTTCGCTTATAACTTCTTCAAACCAATCACCAAAAACTGGCAATTCTTTGAGCCCACTTACTACTACCGGCATGGCCGGTGTAGCTTTTTTAATAGGCTGCGACTTAAAGTCTTCTAGGCTTTTTATTTTGCCATAACTTTTACCTACCACTACCCAGTCACCAACTTTTAATTCTCCGTTTTGTAACAATAGAGTTACGACAGGTCCACGCCCGGTATCTAGGTGAGATTCTATTACTACTCCATTAGCAAGCCCAGTATAAATAGCCTTGGGGTCTAAAATATCAGCAACCAATAAGACCACTTCTAAAAGTTTATCTAAGCCATCACCGGTTTTGGCAGAAATCTCTACGCAAGGCACATCACCGCCCCAATCATCTGGTTGTACACCTATTTCGGTTAATTCTTGTTTTACTCTATTAGTGTCGGCCGAGTTTTTGTCGATTTTAGTAATAGCTATTACTATTGAAACCTTGGCATTTTTGGCATGTTCAATAGCTTCTTTGGTTTGAGGTTTTACGCCATCATCAGCGGCTACAACAATAATAGCAACATCACAAGTTTTGGCGCCGTGCTCTCTTAGAGCTGCAAAAGCTTCGTGCCCAGGAGTGTCAAGAAATGTTATTACTCTATCGTTTTTTGTAACTTGATAGGCGCCAATATGTTGAGTAATACCGCCAGCCTCTTGCGCGGCAACATCTGTTTTGCGTAAGGCATCCAACAAAGATGTTTTACCATGATCAACATGGCCCATTACCGCAACTATAGGTGGTCTTGATTGGGCCGAAGAAGTTTCGGCATTGTTACTGTTAGATTTTTCAATATTATCAGATGGTCGTTTTTCGGCTTCGGGTTCTTCTAGTGTAAGTTCAAAACCAAATTCACTAGCAATAATCTCGGCAGTTTCGAAATCGATTTGCTCATTTACTGTAGCCATTACACCGTTTTTCATTAGTTCACCAACTACTTGTGCAGATCCAAGACCAAGCTTGCTGGCTAGTTCGCTTACCACAATTACTTCTGGAATTGATATTGTATTTTTCGTTTCTTCGTTCATCTTCTTTTACCTTTGCTTTGTTTAGTGGTGTGTTTGGCCCTACAGTCTTGATTGCAATAATAGTAGGCTCTGGCAGATATTATGTGGTTTTTGTCTTCTAACTCTACATCGTCTTTTTTTACTATACGTATAAGCTCTTTTTTGGCTTTTCTAGCTCTACAATTCAAGCAAGTTCTAATTGGCGTATGCTTTTTAGAGATTGCTTGGGTCATAGGCTCAGTCTTCCTTGGTTTTAGTAGAGTCTTTTTTGTCTTCGGTTTTGGTTTTTAAGCTCAGTGAAAGTTTGTGCTGATCTTTGTCGATATCAATTACTTTAAACGTTTTAGACTCGCCAACTTTCACAAGAGCGTTGGGGTCAGAAACATGATCGTCACTTAGCTCTGAAATATGCACCAAAGCTTCTACAGCAGGTGAGATTTGTACAAATGCGCCAAATGGTGTAATTCTGGTAATTTTACCCTCTATGGCGTCGCCGACTTTATATTTTTTAATTTCTTCTACCCATGGGTCTTGGCTAAGCTGTTTGAGTGAAAGCGACAACTTGTCTTGATCAATGGCAATTATTAGAGCCTTTACTTCTTGTCCGACTTTAACGTATTTGCTAGGATTGTCTACTCTGTCCCAAG
>CAZEIU010000029.1:0-8933 GCA_964512085.1 uncultured Candidatus Saccharibacteria bacterium | reverse complement strand
AGGATGTGGTTTAATTCGAAGCTACGCGAAGAACCTTACCGAGGCTTGACATCCCAGGAAGTCAGTCGAAAGACAGATGTGCCTTCGGGAACCTGGTGACAGGTGCTGCATGGCCGTCGTCAGCTCGTGTCGTGAGATGTTGGGTTAAGTCCCGCAACGAGCGCAACCCTCGTCGTGTGTTATATTTTCACACGAGACTGCCCGGGCCAACCGGGAGGAAGGTGGGGATGACGTCTGGTCAGCATGGCTCTTACGTCTCGGGCCACACCCGTCCTACAATGGCTACTACAACGCGTTGCTAAACCGTAAGGTGGAGCTAATCGTATCAAAAGTAGTCCAAGTTCGGATTGAGGGCTGAAACTCGCCCTCATGAAGTCGGAATTGCTAGTAATGGCAGGTCAGCCATACTGCCGTGAATACGTTCTCGGGTCTTGTACACACCGCCCGTCAAATCACGAAAGTTAGGAGCAGCTGAAGTACCATTTTTATGGTCCTATGCTGAATCTAGCGATTGGGGTTAAGTCGTAACAAGGTATCCGTACCGGAAGGTGCGGATGGATCACCTCCTTTCTAGGGAGTAATACGATACAGCAATGTATTCTATAGAGTCGTTATTTATTAGCGAAAAGTCTATAGTCACAACTAAAACGTTTTGTTTATAAGTTGTTGAGTACTTCTAGGTCGGACTGTTACTTAGGTAACAGAATTTACATTTCTTGCTGGCACATTCAACATATTAAAAAAAACACTCTGCTTTGCCGCAGAGTGTTTTTGTTTATCTACCTATATTCCGTTACCGCTAGGGCCGCCCAAAACACCACCTAGTGTGTTAGCTATAGGTGCAACTAACCAACTGCCGATACCGGTAACCATAAGTAGTCCTACAATTACCATTATTACGCCAAGCAATTGAATAAATGCACGAGTGTTGCCCGGAAAATGATTTTCGATAAAATCAATTCCTCCGGTGAAGTTCCAGATATTTTGGGCAAATACCACAAAAAGTATGCCAATAATAAATACGATGAGTCCAATAAAAAACATTATGCTTATAATTATATCACTAAAGGCAGTCTACTTGAAAATATTGCATTTTCAGGTTACAATTATGAAAGTCTAATTGTGGCCTTGTATCACTTGTTAGACGGTACGGGGCTGTAGCTCAGCTGGTTAGAGCGCGTCACTGATAATGACGAGGTCGGTGGTTCAAGTCCTCCCAGCCCCACCACGGCGTCACAAATAAAGCTACAACTTACAAATACAAAAATGTATTCTCCAGTTTTCGCTTTACAGTTCCTTTTAAATAAAAAGATTACTTTTTATTTGTGCGAAAACAAAGTTTTCTTAAAAACGATTTATGAAACCAAGCAAGGCTGTTTCGTAAATCGAGAGGAGAAATAGTATGGCTGTTGAAGTAAAATATAATTTTATTTTGCGCAAACAAGAATACTATTTGGACGAGGGGCATTAGCTCAGTTGGCTAGAGCACCTGCTTTGCAAGCAGGGGGTCCGGGGTTCGAGTCCCCGATGCTCCACCAAAACAAAAAATCTTTTAGTAAGATGTTTTGTTTTGGTAAAAGTGGCACGAGAACCGTGGTTCGGTGGAGTAAAGCACGCAGAGTCAATGCAAATCTATTTGCAATTGACCAAGTACTTTACGAAGAAGGCTTTAGCCGCTGTCCCCGATGCTCCACCAATAAAAACTCCCAATACTTGGGGAGTTTTTTGTATAACAATTATGTTAATAACAGACTAGCGAGAATATATTCAAATAAAATTAAATACCCAGCAATAAGCTGGGTTTAGGATATATCTACAAATTTATATAAATATATGTGCAAGTACATATATTACAATGACAGTTAACACTAATAGAGTAAAAGCAATAATGGTGCGATTATACCAATAGTGAACCATTGCAGACTCTTTTGTGGCAACTGCAGATGAATGGTGAATTTTGTAGGTTCTAAGATATACCCACATTAAGAACACTCCACTACTCGAAAGAACAATCACGGCAGCCAAGGGAACATAAAAGTTGCCCAGGTGCATGGCACCAAATATTAGGCAGCTTTTTGCTCTTTGTGACCAGCTCCAGTTCTCTGAACCCTCACGAAATATCTGTTCTTCTCTCATGGCGGCATTTTGTAAAAAACCAGTTAGCTTGCCACGGCGCATGATCATGATTGCAAAGTAAATGAATACAATCTCAAACATAATAGTGTGAACAATCCTAAAAGGGATGGCTGGGAATATCCAGTGTACAACGCTTGCTGACAGATAGATTACGCTAAAACGTAATACTTCTACTTGGATTAACAAAAAAGCGCACGCAAGTGCAAGAACTGCCCAAACGCCTACAAGTAGCAAATGGTATTTTCGATTGGCATCTTGTTTGGGATTAATATTGAGCTCAACTTGGTTTTCTGGACAAGGCGGCATAAACTTCATTAGCCTACCAAGTAAACCAAACTGTTCACGAAAATTGACTGCCTCTTTTTCTGGCATTTCCACCACTCTCTGTGTAGGTGCTAACAATAACATACTATACATGTTTTTGTTAAAAAAACAAGAATACTTTGTATAACTATTTTGAATTCAAAATAGTTAATGTGTTGGTATAATAATACTTATGCGAAATAGATTTACCAATTTGGGTTGGCTGGTAACAATACTTATAGCTATTGTGCCGATTTTATTATGGTTAAGCACACAGCAGACCGATTGGAGCACTACTAAATTAATAGTAGAAAACCTAGGCAAACTGGCCGGACTAGCGGGACTGTCGCTGTTTTGTTGGAGCGTAATACTTAGTGCTCGACTTAAAATTTTCGATAAGCTTTTTATGGGGCTCGATAACATGTATAGAGCTCACCATCTTATTGCTTGTGTATCACTAATGCTTTTACTTATTCACCCCATGCTACTTACAACGCGCTACTTGCTAAGTTCGCCTGCATCGGCTTACGAGTTTCTCAAGCCAAGCATCGCTGCTCCTTACCGATTTTTGGGCTCGTTAACATTAGCTGGTTTTATGGTGCTGATGAGTGCAGTTTTGTATTTAAATTTACGACAAGATAGATTTGTGCTTATTATGCGCCTGCTTGGCCTACTAGTATTCTTGGGTGGTCTGCACGCAATTTTTGTAGGGGGGTCTGACATTAATGGTTTGATATGGCTACAAATTTATATAGTTGGGTTACTCACTATAGCTGCAATAGTCTATATTTATCGTTCGCTATTCCATGGCAGCTTCTCTAGATACTATGATTACAAAATATCTAGTATTAAACCACTAGGCGAAATAATAGAATTGCATCTTTCACCAATAGGCAAGGCCGTGCAGCACCTGCCGGGTCAGTTTGCTTTTGTAAAATTTGAGCACAAAGGAGTTTTGGGTGAAAGTCACCCGTTTACTATTAGCTCTAGCTCAAGCGCTAAGCAATTACGTTTTAGCATTAAACAGTTGGGTGACTATACTGGCGAATTGGCTAAGCTTGAGGTTGGTCAACTTGCGAAGATAGATGCGCCATATGGCACATTTAGCAACAAGGTAGTTAAAAATAATCGTCAAGTATGGGTAGCCGGCGGTATTGGGGTGACGCCATTTCTTTCTATGGCCGAAAGTCTTGAAGACGACCAACAAATTGATATGTATTATAGCGTCAAAGACAAAAATGAAGCGGTGTATTTGAGTACATTACAAAATATAGCTACCAAAAACAACAACTTTAATCTCGTGCTAGTCGATACTCAAAAACACGGCTATCTTACTGCAGACAAAATTTTTGCACAAAGCAAAGATTTAGATAGTGCTGCTTTTATGATCTGTGGCCCACCGGCCATGATGAAAAGCCTTATAGAACAGTTACTGCAAAAAGGTGTAGCGCGCAAACATATTCATACTGAGGAGTTTAGTTTGTAATGAAGATGAAGTACTTAGTTGGCGTAATGATTGTAATTTACATAATATTTATGAGTACAGTGGTGCTAGTTGGATTTTTGAATAAACAAGAGTTAGAGAATAAGGCCACTAAAGTAGAGCCAAGTACAACAAGCACAAATAATAATAATTTTATTGAGCAACCAAGCACTATAAACTCAGCTAAGACATTTACTGTAGCCGAAGTAGCGGTACACAACAAACCAAGCGATTGCTGGATAATAATAGAAAACAAAGTTTATGATGTAGCAAGATTTTTAGATCTTCACCCTGGTGGATCAGATTTAATTATTCCTTATTGTGGTAAAGATGCTACCACGGCTTTTAATACACAAGGTGGCAGGCGCAGTTCGCACTCTCAAAGAGCCATTAATATGCTGCAACAGTATTTACTTGGCGACTTGCAGTAATATATACTTGCATAAATCAAAAAGTTATTATACAATAACTTAGATTTTTGCACCTCAAAAAGAAAGGGCCACTGTGGCTAAAAAAGAAGAACGCAAGTATTGGGATTACCCAGGCTTCTTTATTACTATTGTATTTTTTGTATTATGGCTAGTTGGATTTGGCTTATTGGCATATCATGGCGCCACTGTTGACTCTATTAAGCCTCGCGAAGAAGTTTTACCGTGGAATAATGACGTAGAGAATGCTGTTGAAATTGCCGAAATAGAGAACCACAATACCTTGTTTGTAAATGTAGCAGGTATTTTTTCGGCCACTAGTGTTGCTAACGATACGGTGGCTACCACCACTCTCAATATTGATACGCCCGAGCAGTTTGCCTCTCTTGTGCCCGAGAATGAAAAGATCTATGTAGATGTGAGCGTTACTAACGATTACGAAGCTCATTATGTGGATAGAACTTACTATGCTTTTATAGAGAACAGAACCGGTCTTTATCGATACAATGAGCACTATCAAAAAGACGGCTATGAGCCAGTTAGTACTAACGAAGACGGAATCTTATTTAGAGAGAACGTTGATAGTGAAAATGGAGCCAGGTTCTGGATTGTAGTTATTGGTTTGCTTGGTGCATTCTTGTCTTTAGTATTTATTATATGGACTAGTTGTGCTTGGCAGAATGCAGTTGCTTATGGTCCTTGGTATTCACGTAATAGCGATAGTGATTTCTATTACGCTTAAAATATAGCGACGAATATTCGTCGCTTTTTTAATAACTAAATATTGCCAAAACTACTCAAATATGGTATTATCGTTTAGAAATTGCACCTTGGCAAACCGAGAGGGTCGTAGAATGGCCAAGAGAAAGATAAGACTATACAAGCCCAGTTCTCTTTGGTGGGCGGCGCTATGGTTTGTTTTTGCAGCCTTGTTTGCTACTATGTTTTATCGTGGAGTAACAAGCGACTCACTACATAGAGATGTTGAGTACGTACCGTGGACGCACTCAGTACAGCAAGCTACCGAGGTAGCTAGTCTTGAGAATGACAACATTACTTTTTTGCAGGTGAATGGTTTCTTGACCTCTACTACTTACTCAGACAACTCGCATTCTGCACCACAGGTAAATGCTAGCTCGCCCGAGCAGTTTGTCCAGCTTGTACCAGAAGATGCTACGGTGTATAGCGATATAACTACGTCGAATTGCACCGACAGTAATAGCAATGAGTATGTCTGTATTGTTGAAGAGAACTACTATGCGTTTATTGAAAACACCGCTGGGCTCGTAAAGTACTCGGACGTATATGGAATTAAAGACTATGAAGCAACGGCGTGGAGTGATACACGAATTAAATTTGAAAAACGAACTTTTGACAGTAGGGTACCAATGCAAATCTTTGGTCTGATTGGCACCATTATCTTTGGTGCAATTACTATCGGCATGGTTTTTGATGCTTTTAATAAGGTAGGAGCAAGTAAAAAATCAAGGTACTAGATTATTATTGCGACGAATTCTCGTCGCTTTTTTAATTGAATATAAACTTAATAAATGCTATTATCTACAAGAATTAATGTACCTCTCGGCGAAAGGCTGTAGCATGCTCGAGCTATTACTGTGGACCGCGCTTGGCTTTTTACTGGTATTTGCGGCGCTAAGAATTGGGCTTATAGGAATCGCTCGCATTAAGGGTAGAAAAAACTATTGATATGCATTGTATTATCTTTACAAAAACAATTATGCAATATCAATTATTGAACTACGCACCAAGCTTAATCTTGGAGTAATTGCTTATGCTGGAGTACTCGCTCAACTTGAGCGGTATGAAGTAGTTAGTTTTTTACCAGTCGATGACATTGATTTGGTGGATGCTCGTAGTAGAGTAGCTATTAATGAAAAGGGTAGACAACAGTTTAGAGACTTCATGCCGCGTCTGCGCGAAGCAGGTTGGAGCGAAGAACTGCAAGATATAAGTTAATATTAACCTCAGATTACTCTGGGGTATTTTTATAAAATACTAAATTGACATATTAGTTATAAAGTAGTATTATACAGCTGTTGTTCTCGAGCAAAAGAAAGGTCTCAAGCAATGAGCCTTGCTGAGTACGAAGCACTTATGAATAGAGCCGAAGAGCTTAGGGTTAAAAAGTATGATATTAGTGGCGCAATCGATTTGTATCTACAAGCCTATGGGCTAGCGGATTTAGAAGGATATGATCTTTTGGCGCCGAGCCAAATGCTTGGCGTCTGCTACCGGCTTGTTGGTGATTATAGAAAAAGTCTTATCTATCTAGGTATTGCAGTCGATCGAGCTATGAGTTTAGATCGGCTTGGTAACGTTTATCGAGATATGGGTGCAACCTATAATGCTATGCAAGATTACGATCAAGCGCTGTACTGGCTAGATGAAAGTCTCAAGATTCTTGGAGATGGTAGCCATATAGTTGAGTATGGGGCAACACTAGGCTTTGTAGCTCGTGTTTACCAAGACATGGGAGATTCACGTCTTGCCAAGGAATATTTTGTAAAAGCACATAATAATCTATCTGCCGGTAGTAATAAAGAAGTTGATTTGTACAATGAGCTTCACTTCGCGAGCTTTATGTCTAGCTGTCATAAGCCGATTAAGTCTCGCAAGATTGCTACTCGAGCCCTTTGGCTTTCTATGAGACACGGCGCTAATGCTCATCGCGTGCGGGCCCTAGCACTCTTGATCGGTGGTTATCGCTTAGAAAACTATCTGCGAAATCTTAAGTAAGAATTAAAATAACCTCAGTAATTTACTGAGGTTTTTATTTATATAGAAATTAATGAAGCAATTGCGTTGCCGTGTCGCCGGCCTGTAAACATAATAAAGTTGGCTGGAGGCGTATCGGTAATCTCTACTACTGCACAACTACCATCTTCGTAACCCATTTCTACGCCTGGTGCAATGCCTAGCCAGAGTCTTAGTACGCCAAAGGCTTCGCAAATGTTACCGGCAAGTACCGGCGTAGTTGAGTCTTGGTAAGTGATGTAGTAAAAACTATATCCATCATCCAGTTTGCACGATATAAGATCGGCTACCGAAAACCGGTTGGTTCTATCACGACGTTTCGCCACTTCGCCCTCAGCTTTCTTAAGTGATAAGTCTGAGCAACCAACCCACCTAGGCTTTATAAGCTCTCCTTGCTTTTGAGGTACGACTTATTATTATACTAGCCCAAGCTTAAGCAATAATGCAATGCTGTATAATAAAAATATGTTAAACGACTACTTATACAAAAGCCCAAGTTCACAGAACCCGACAAAAGCCATGATAGTGCTACCCGAAATATTTGGTCTAACTGATTTTATCTGCCAAACCACTGACAGATTTGCTAATGAGCTTGGGATATCGACATACGCATTAGATTTCTTTTATCAACTCAACCATGTAAAGAACAAATTTGACTACGCCACAGATATGCAAAAAGGAGTGGAATTAATGCAACAAATGCGCGGGACAGATTTTATTGAGATTTTTTCTACTGCGCTTGCCGATATCAAGAAAGATTTACCGTCACTTGAGGCTATTTATGTATGTGGTTTTTGTTTTGGCGGTCGACTAGCTTACGTAGCTGGATCCGACAGAAGTGTTTCAAAAGTTATATCGTTCTATGGTGCCGGCGCAAATATGCCCAATTTTATTAATGACAAGTCGGCTGTACAAAATTTGGCTGAGATGAGAGCCAATGATAAAAATTTATCGGTATTATCGTTATACGGCGCTAATGACGATAGCATTTTGTCGGAAGATCGCGCTAAGACAGAGCAGGAGCTAAAAGTTGCTGGAATAAACTACGAAGCGGTAGTTTACAACGACACTGGGCATGGCTTTTTTAATTCTGAAAGAGCCAATATGTACAATACCAAGGCTGCAGAAGAAGCTTGGCAGAAAGTTAAAGAGTTTTTGTCTTAATAAGCCTACTTGTAATTATCAAAAAACTAAACTAAAATCTCGGTAGTTGTCACTCTATAGCTAGGAGGTGACATGCACCGCAATTTGGTAGTACTGAATGCTAGCGGTTTTGCTCATAGCGATGTAGCGCGTTTTTGTTTGGACTGGAGCTATCTTGAAGGATCTGAGTATAAACTCTATAGTCTAACGACACCAGTATATAGGCTTAGACATATAGATGCGTCAGATGTAGATGTTGGCAGGTTATTTAGACTAGAACAAGATTTGAAGGGTTGTGTGGTTATGTATTTTATACCCTCTATTGGGTACCGAAACCAAGCAGCACCAAAGAAGCTTTTTGAGCAAGTCGTAGAACAGTCTAGGGTGGTACAGACCACTATTCTATCTCGAACTATTACCAGCAAGCTGTTAGCAGGAAAGATTAATGTTTATAATAAGGCCTATTTATGACCCAAGCTATTTAGCTTGGGTCATTTTAATCATATTTATTAAAAACTTATCATAAATAGTGCTATATTGTAATAATTTGACAGCTTAAGAGTATTTGGCTATTGTAGAGTATATGAATAAATTAGCGTCGTTTGTGTATGGAAACTAAAAAACCAAAGAAGAACACAAGATATATTATTATCGTGTTTATTGTT
>CAZEIU010000028.1:0-9625 GCA_964512085.1 uncultured Candidatus Saccharibacteria bacterium | reverse complement strand
GGCCAAAAAAAATATTAATTTTTAGCGTTGTTGCAATTATTGTTGCAGCTACGTCGGTTTTTGCTATGCAAAATAGTAATATAGCCGGTGCTGAGAGCGCACAAGACAAAATAAATAGGCTCAACAAAGAGATTCAGCAATACCAAGATGCTGCCAATTCTAAACATGAAGAAGCCAATACGCTTAAGGGGGCGATAGCAGAAATTGACTCTGAAATTGCAGTAGCTCAAAAGGCCCTTGATCTTACTTCTTCGCAGATCGCAGATAATAATGACCAGATAGACAAAGCCAATCAAGAACTAGATCGTCAAAAATCTATACTTAAAGACAACTTAAAAATTATCTACAAACAGGGCGAAGTAAGTCCTATAGAAATCATAGCTTCTAGCAAAAACTTAAGCGACTTTGTCTCTCAACAAGAATATTACTCAGCCATTAAAGACAAGATAGATCAAAACCTCAAAAAGATAGATGAGCTCAAAAAAGAGTTAGACCAAAAGAAAGCAGAGCTTACGGCACTTTCTACCAAACAAAAAGGTCAAGTAGATGCTATTGCTGAAAAAAGAGCCCAACAAGCTAATTTGTTGGCAAAAACTCAAGGTGAGGAATCTAATTATCAAAAAGTAGCTAGCGACCTTGCCGCCCAAAGAAAACAGGCCGAAGACCAGGCTCGGGCGCAAGCAGCAGCGGCAGTTGCAGCTTATAAATCCGGCAACTTAGTGAGTCTAGGTAATGTCAACCAAGGTGATGTTATTGGTTACATGGGTAGTACTGGTAATTCTACAGGCACTCATTTACACTTCTCTGTATTAGCTCCAGGTGGAGGGTTTATTAATCCTAATGGTTCACCATTTAGTTATGCTAATGCAACAACCGGAGTAGTAACTCAATGGTACGGCTCGGCTACATGTGGTAGTTGTGGCTATAGTTTTCATAATGGAATAGATATAGCCAACCCTTCAAATCCTCCAGTAAGAGCTGTAGCGGCCGGGCAAATTATATTCAATGGCTGGGATTCTTATGGCTTTGGCCACAAAGTTATGATATTGCACCCCAATGGCTACGTAAGTTTATACGGTCATTTACTTAATTAACTAATTATACTTTTTAAATAAATTTACATGGATAATCAAAACCAATCTGATATGAAAACACAAAAATTAACTAAATCTAGATTTTTAGCAATTAGCGTAATTGTAGCTATAGTGTTTTTTGGTCTAGGCTTTATAACTAATTCTTTAGGGCCAAAACTAAAAATTAGTACGCCAATTAGCTCTCAAACAAGCGATATTGATCTGGCAAAATTCTGGAAGGTTAACAGTGTTTTGCGCGAAAAGTTTGATGGTGACATCTCCTCTGAAAAACAGTCAGAAGGAGCAATTGCTGGTATGGTAGCTAGCTTAGGTGATCCTTATACAACCTATCTAACAAAGCAACAAAACAGCGAGCTAAACAGTCAGTTGAACGGCAAGTTGAGCGGTATAGGGATTGAGGTTGGGCTTAAGAACAATCGCTTAACTGTAATTGCTCCTATAGACGGTACTCCCGCACAAAAAGCAGGCTTAAGAGCGGGAGACATAATTGCATCTGTAGACGGAGTCGATACTAGTAGTATGACTGTGGATGAAGCGGTTAGTAAAATACGTGGTTCAAAAGGAACTCAAGTAAAATTAACTATCGTAAGACCCGGTAGTTCACCTCAAGAAATAACAATTACTCGTGAGGATATTACTGTGCCCAGCGTAAGTTATGAAATGAAAAACAATTCAGTGGGCTATATTAAGATTAGAACCTTCGGCGCTGATACCGACAAAGCCGTAGAGAATGCTGCTTCCAGCTTGGTAGCTCAAGGTGCAAAATCATTAGTTATAGATGTCCGTGATAACCCTGGTGGATATCTCGACTCAGTAGTTAAAATAAGCTCTAATTTTATTAAATCTGGCACTATTGTCGCTGAAAAATCTCGCAATTCTCAAGACAAAACTTTCAATGCCAGCGGTAGTGGTAAATATACCAATATTCCAATTGTAGTACTTATAAATAACGGGTCTGCAAGCGCCTCAGAAATTCTAGCCGGTGCACTTCACGATAACGGTAGAGCTATTTTAGTGGGCGAAAAGACTTATGGCAAAGGAAGCGTACAAGAGGTGGTGTGCCTAAGCGGTAATGCGCTCAGCTCAGAATGTGATGGCGACTCACTTAAAGTAACTGTAGCACATTGGTATACACCAAAAGGAGTTAATATATCTAAAGAAGGTATTGCACCCGATCAAGAGGTGAAATTAACAACAGAGGACTATAATTCGGGCAAAGATCCACAACTACAAAAAGCGCTAGAAGTAGCTGCTCAATAGGAGAATACTCATCATGGCATCCTATGATACAAGAGACTCTAAACTACCGACCGTCATAACAATTATTATGTCTTTTATTATTGTAGCAGTAGTTTCCACCGTAGGTATTTATGCTTCCTTGATAGTCATTATGCTAGCTGGAGGATGGATGTGGACTAAACCAGCATCCTGGGGCTATGCAGTAAGTGCGCTGATATTAGTCGCATCTTTCGTTTTATGTGTGTATTCAATAACAGCAACATATAGAATAGTAGCAAGGATGTATGGTGTTGATACTAATACTAGACCAGTTCCAGTGTATATTTATATAATTGCTATTTTAACCCCAATCTTACTTCCAACTCTGGCATATTTTACTTACATATATTCAACCTATTATGCTGATGCGCCAGAAACTTGTCTGGTCAACGGACTTACATATTTAAAAGAAACTGATAAATGTAAACAACTTGATAATTCTAGTTATATCGAGCCCGACCCACTAGAGTCGGAGGAATTTGAATACGAACAGTAGGTGCTTGAGCAGCTAGAATGAGACCAATTACAATGAATTTGTCATATTGTGGTAAAAAAACTATTGCTTGGCTTGTGACTTAAGCAGTATGATTAATACATAAGTGAGGGGAATTTGAATATGAAAACGAAAACAAATCGTAAGACTAAATATATTTTTGTAACCGGTGGAGTCGTATCAGGACTCGGTAAAGGTATCACCGCTGCAAGCCTCGGCAGAATTCTTAAAGCCCGAGGCTTTTTGGTAAATATGCAAAAGTGCGATCCTTACCTTAATACCGATGCCGGCACTCTTAACCCAGCTGAACACGGCGAGGTTTTTGTAACGCATGATGGCGCCGAAACCGACCTAGATCTTGGACATTATGAGAGATTTATTGATAGAGAACTGAGCAAAGATAGCTCAGTTATATCTGGTCAAATATTTTCGCAGGTAATAGACAATGAACGAAAAGGCAAGTATTTAGGTAAGACGGTTCAGATAATACCACATGTTACCGCCGAGATACAAAAAAGAATTTTACAAGCTGGCAGAGGAGCGGACATTCACATAGTTGAAATTGGTGGTACGGTTGGTGATTATGAAGCCATGGCTTTTATAGAAGCAATAAGACAAATGAAACGTAAAGTAGGAGAAGAGAATGTAGTCTATGCACATCTAGTATTCTTACCTTATTTGCAAGCTAGTAAAGAAGTAAAAACCAAACCGGCCCAAAATAGTGTAAGAGATTTGAGGGAGGCTGGTATACAACCAGATGTGCTTTTTGTAAGAACTGACCATCAAATCAATGCTGATGCTCTCGAAAAAATGAGTCTGTATTGTGATGTCGAAAAAGACGCCATTGTTGGTCTACCAACCGCCGAAACTGTTTACGAGGTTCCATTAAGAATGGAAGATAGTGGTATCGGTGATTATATTACCAAAAAACTTAAACTCGGAAAGAAAAAAGCTGATCTAAAAGCTTGGAGCCAAATGGTAGATAAAATAAAAAGTGAGAAAAAAGAACTCGAAATTGGTATTGTGGCAAAGTATTTGAGCCATGAAGACACTTATATGAGTGTCTTTGAGGCTTTGCGGGCTGCGGGCTGGTATCACAACGTAAAAGTAAATATTCACTGGATAGACGCTGAAAAATCTGAAGACCTGAGCGAATCTCTAAGCAATCTTGATGGGATAGTGGTGCCTGGTGGTTTTGGTGTGCGTGGGGTAGAGGGTAAAATAGCCGCTGCGCGATTTGCTAGAGAAAACAATATACCTTACCTTGGATTGTGCTTAGGAATGCAAATAGCGGTTATCGAGTTTGCGCGACACGTTTTAAAAACCAAGGACGTATCCTCGGCTGAGTTTAGCAAGGATACTGCTAACCCCGTAATTCATATTATGTCTAATCAGATTGGCGTTCAGTTGGGAGGTAGTATGCGACTTGGAGACTACAAATGCGTACTCAATAAGAACTCCCGAGCTTATTTGGCTTATGGTGCCTCGACTATTGTAGAGAGGCACAGGCATCGATACGAATTTAATAATGACTATAGGGATGTGCTTACCCAAAACGGACTAGTACTCAGCGGATTAAGCCCAGATGAGAAACTTGTAGAAATAATCGAACTCAAAGATCATCCTTTTTTTGTGGCGAGTCAGTTTCACCCCGAATTTAAATCAAGACCCAATCATCCGCACCCATTATTTAGAGATTTTATAGCAGCATCATTAAACAAAAAAAAGAGCTTAGAAATGCTCAAAAGTACAAAAGTTAATTCTATTAAAATAGCTTAAATCGCTAGCTAATCGTTGGCAATGCTAACAACAGTTTTTCGCATTTTAGAACCAGCATAGTTAGTTTTTCGAATTTGACTAAATTTAACTACGCCTTCATTGATTGCAAATATTGTATAGTCTTTACCTACACCTACTCCGTTACCGGCTTCATATTTACTACCTCTTTGACGTATTAAAATATCGCCCGGCTTTACTTCTTGACCAGCAAATAATTTAACTCCAAGTCTTTTTGATTTTGAATCGCGACCGTTTTTTGATGAACCGCCGGCTTTAGTTTTTGACATCTTTCCTCATTAAATTGGCTTAAATACTAACAACTGTCGTCCGACTATTTGATTTTCTCTAAGGTAGATTAATCCTGTGCTGTCGACAGTTTTTAACTGTTTAATAGTATAGCCTAGTTTTAGTATTTGGTCAACAATATTTAAGTTAATTACAGAATTTTTTTGTCTCCAGCAGGGCAGGGTGATAGATATGGTTTTTGGCTGATTATTTAGTTTTTTTAAGCCTTTGAAAAAATCAATATAGATCTGTTTTAAATCGGCTGAAACACTATCAATTTCGGCTTTTGAGGGTAATTCTTTAAATACTTTACCTAAAAAACCTTCTGTACAGATTACGTATGGTGAGCTAGGATAATTTTTAATATTTTTGGCGTCTTGGGTTTTTAGAGTGAAATTAGAGTCAATGTCGTATTGTGTCATAAGCCACTCTAAATTTTTTTGAGAATTGTATACCATATCGTCTTCTATATCTGATCCAAGCACGTTGTAATCCTGCAATAAGCCTTCTTGCAGGATTACGCCACTACCGCAAAATGGATCAAAAATAATTTCATTTTGATTAGGTGAAGCCAAGTTAATGACTATTTGTGCAAGCTTAGGAGGGAACATGCCGACTTTTAAATCTTTTCTGGGGCGATCCATATCTCTTTTGGTATAGGAGTTAATATCTTGCACAGCAATAGTTTCAGCCAAATTAAGATTATTACTATTACCACAAATAATGATTTCTACACCTTTTTTTACAAGATTGTTATATATTACTGAGGCCGCATTAAGTGGTTTACCGTTTGTTCTTACGAATCGCGACTTAATACCTCTTGATTGAAGTATTTTTTTTACTTCACTTTCAATATGTATTAATTTAGTTTTTGTGTAATTACTAATAGCAAAATCTATAGATGATAATGAATTTTTAGAATACTTAGACTCTATAATGTTAGCAATATCTTCACTCAAATTGCTACTTTTTATCTCTATTTGAACAGCAAGTTTAATTATTGAGCCAAAATTATTAATATCTATTTTTTTATCTGTATTAATAACGATGGCATCACCAATATCAGAGATATTAGTAAACCTGGTCTCTAGCTCGGCTAGAGCTAAATTTTTTTGACCTGTAATGGCTAGATAAGTCATCTTAACAGTATATCTTAAATTCTTCTGTTGAGCATAAAAAATGCTACAATAACCATATATGAAATTACGTCATTTCTTATTTTTCTTAGCTCTGGTTGTAATTGTGGTTTTGGCCTACACACAATACAATCAAGTTCAATCGTTTGGTTCACTTTTAAAACAAGTTCATTGGTGGGTATTAATTTTTGCATTGCCGCTACGCTATTTATATTATCGATCTAACGCTAAGTACTTTCAGCATTTTTTTGCTGTTTTTAAGCAAGAAGTGCCATTTGGTAAGCTCACCGAGGCTACTATCACGATGAATTTCATTAATATTGTTTTTCCGTCTGGTGGCATATCGGGTCTGGGCTATATGAGAAAAGTATTGTACCCCAAAATAGATAGTACCAATACTACATTAGCTCAATTGTGTTGGTACTTATTAAGCTTTTTTGCCTACGTTTTGTTTCTTATCTTGGCTTTTGTATTACTGCTGCTGTCCAATCAAGTCATAAGAATAAGTAGCCGAGTAATCGTATTGGTATTGTTTATTTTGCTTGCTGTTGCCATTGCAGGAGTTATCTTTATATTTAGTCCTAAAATTACCGAAAATATGACTCTCATTGCCTTTAAGCCAATCAATGCCATTTTAAAGTTGATAAAGAAGAGAATATTTGGAAGAAAAAGAATTAAAAACTTTCTCTCTCAAATTAGAGAATCGGTGGTGTTTTTAAAAAATAATCACGACAAACTAAGAAAACCTTTTTTGTACGCCGCCTTAATGATAGTTTGGGATACAGCCACCATTTATTTAATATTTCTTGCATTCGGGCAGGTGATTAATCCAGGCATAGTTATAGCTGGCTATATTATTGCACTTATTACTTCACTAGTAGCTGTAGTTACTGCTGGCATAGGAGTGTATGAGGCCGGAATGGTTGCTACATTTGTAGGTCTTGGTGTGCCATTTGATACCGCCTTTGCTGTTACGATATTTTATAGAGTAATTGCCCTCTGGTTATTTATCCCTGTCGGATTATTATTCTACAAGCGCACATTGTTAGATGAAAAATGAATACAATGTATACACCGATAATATATACTGTTACAGAACTAAATAGCGTTTTAAACCAAACGCTTACAGCATCATACCCAGAAATTATCGTCGAAGCCGAAGTTGCGAATTTTAAGATCAACCAAAACAAGTGGGTGTTTTTTGATCTTAAAGACAAAGACTCGGTGATTAATTGTTTTATGTCTATTTACCAACTCACAACACCTATTGAAGACGGTATGATGTTGAGAGTGTATTGTAGCCCCAAGTTAACAAATTGGGGAAAGTTCTCCCTTACGATCAGGGCTTATGAGCTAAGTGGTGAAGGCAGTGTAAAAAAAGCTTTTGATCTTTTAAAACAAAAGCTCGAGCATGAAGGGCTGTTTTTGAATGAGCGCAAAAGACCTCTTCCACAATTTGTTTCTAAAATTGCCTTAATAACTTCATCAACTGCAGCAGCTTATAATGATTTTGTTTCGGTTTTAAATATTAGATGGGGTGGTGTAGAGATAGACCATATTAATGTTCAGGTACAAGGTGAGGCTGCGGCGAGTCAGATTGCTTCGGCTATCGATCAAGTTAATGATAGTCGGTCTAAATATGATTGCATAGTTATTATTAGAGGCGGCGGTAGTCCAGAGGACTTGCAAGCTTTTAATGATGAACAATTAGTAAGAAGTGTCTATGCTAGTAAAGTGCCTACACTTGCAGGCATAGGTCATGAAGATGATATTACGCTAGTTGACCTAGTTGCCGATGTCCGAGCCGCTACACCAACCGATGCCGCTAGAATACTCGTACCAGACAAACAAGAGTTTATAAATAATATAGATCTGGCCATGGATGCTGTTTATCGTAATTTAATTTACTGTGTGCAATCTGGTTTATCAAAAATAGATAAATTTAGCCATATCGTTGCTTTGTATTGTGACCAAAAAATACAAAACATTAACAATATACAAAATAGACTACTAAGTGCAAGTAATATGCATATTCAAGCTAATCAATCAAAAGTTGCGGTGCTATCTAACAAGCTTGAAACTCTAGACCCGCACTCCATATTGGCACGTGGTTATGCTATCGTTAGGGCTCATTCTAAAACTATAAAACAAGCTGATGAACTCAGTGTTGGACAAAACGTCGTGATACAATTAAATAAAGGCTACATAAAAGCCAAAGTCGAGGAAATTACTAATGAGCAAAGTAAAAAATAATAAAACTTTTAACTACACGAAAGCTATTGAAGAGCTAAATCAAATAGTAGATTATCTTGAAAATAGCGATGTTAGTATTGATGTGGCTATCGAAAAATTTGAGAGGGGTAGCGAGCTAGCACAGCAAATAAAAGAGTATTTGACTAACGCTCAAAATAAAGTTGAAAAAATAAAACTAGACTACAAAATATAATATCGACAAAAGTTTAATATTATGATACAATATGCAAATAATAATTATGCCAGAATATTTTATTGCACTAGTTAAACAATTTGGCAATCTTACTTCTTCTGAAGAAGCCGAGAGAGTAGCCAAAGACATATCTTCATGTTTATATATGACTCTTACCGACGATCAAAATAAGCTCTTTTTGGCTTATACACCACAATACTTGCACATCAAGCCAAATATATTTAGAGAAACAATAAAAAGAACCAAAAGAGAGTATCGGCATAGGGCATTTTTAGACAGATTAAGTATGCTTGAAGGTTTAACCGACGAAAACGAAGTAAATAATCGAGTAAAAGCCTACTTTGAAGCCGTTGCTGTAGTTACTGGTGAACGCCAGTATCAAAACCTTCTATCAATACTCCCTAAAAACATTCTCGCGATACTATAAAACAGCTTTAAAAATGATATGAAAAAAACAATACTCCACACAAAAGATTTTGTGGACCTTAACGACATTTTATTTAATAGACCAATTAGCAAACTATACCAGAAAAACATTGCAATTTTTTTACAAAAAAATTCTGCCTTAAAAATTATTAATGATTTCTATGAAATAGTTAATGTTTTTTCGCATCATCCGGTTTTAGTAGCCGAAAAAAATGACCTAGTTACCAAACTCGATGTTGAGCTATTCTTAGAGTCTAACGCCAAAAATAGCACCTTTTTAAATACCGATGATTGTGTACAAATCTCAAATAACGTTAGTTATAGTGTTATTGGTTTGGATAGTGAGTTGAGTTCAAAATGGCAGTTGCTGTACGAAGGCTTATTAAAATCACACCTGAATCGTTTGGTTTTTACAAACAAAACTTATAAAATAATTAATTTTTCAGTGCAGTCATCCCTGAGAAGATCAGATGACATATTGGTATTTAATCTAAAAGAGTACTTAAGTATTTTAAAAAATAACGATATTATTACTTCTATTCCACAATATCTTTCAGTAGACAAAAAAATTGAAATTCTACAGACAATTGCGAGTAGAACTAACTCAAATTGTGTATTATTGGAGCATGATCAGGTAATTGCTGTTAGCTACAAAGAACCTTATAGAGCAATGATAGCCAATAGTACT
>CAZEIU010000027.1:0-9747 GCA_964512085.1 uncultured Candidatus Saccharibacteria bacterium | reverse complement strand
ACTCTAAGGTTGGTAATAACGTAATCGCCCTAAACTATTTTATTTTTTCTCTATACTTATCATTTCTCCTTCTTCGTTATATCCTATTCCCATCGCAATGAGAACTTCTCGACGAAGCTTTTTTGCTGCTAAAGCGTCTTGTATTGTTACACTGGTTTCGTTTCTTATTACATCAAGATAATTCTCACGCCATAACAGTAGTTTTTTGAGCAATACTCGCCATCTATACAATAGTCCGTCTGGTACAAAGCACAGCTCCTCATGCCAATCGATCGTATCGATTTTTTTAATGTCGTCTCTAAAGCTTTTTTTATCGATTTGCCTAAACAAACCTTCGTCGTA
Source organism: uncultured Candidatus Saccharibacteria bacterium (assembly GCA_964512085.1). Lineage (GTDB taxonomy): Bacteria > Patescibacteriota > Saccharimonadia > CAILAD01 > BJGX01 > JAUPVL01. The sequence continues at coordinate 9,405 of CAZEIU010000027.1, read as the reverse complement.
GTTGTAGCGCAAACGCCAGATCATTCTAGCTACCTCTTGAGGGCTAGCCGAATAGATCTCGGCAGCGGTACAAGGAGTAATGCGCAGATGATTGTCAGGAAACTCAATGCCATCAATCACGTGCATAGGTATACTCCTCTCTGGAGTGTCGAGGTGCTATTACATCTGTAATAATATATTTTGCTAATCTACATGTCAATTTATGCACCAAAAATCCACCAAACAAATGCTGGTGGTTTTATTATTATCTTTCTTACAAGGCTTATAAATATTTAAGCTTTCTAAGAAAGAGACAAAGCAAGATTCTCTTCTTTTCGTATCTCCGGAGGGCCGGCAGCTAAGCTCAGAAGGAGCTCGTACTGCGCTGCCGACCCTCGGTGGATGGAGATACTCAGACTTTTGCCAGTGTTACCTGGCGTTGGTTGTCGCCGGTGTCTGTGGACCGACGGAAGTAGGTAGAACTACTTCTTGCCGCGGGTGTTCCGCTCCTTGGCAGTGAGCCCGGAGTGCGGAACCACCCTGCCGCGAGCGGCCTTGGCGGCCGAGTCCTCGGGGCCCTGGGGGTTGGCGGCGCCGGTCTTGACGTACGGCTTGTCGGCCGTGCGCTTGGCGACCTCCGCCCTCGCCTCCGCGGACTTGGCCGTGGACTTCTTGGCCGAGGCCTTCGAGCGGGAGCCGCTCCCCTTGAACTCGCCCTGCGGGGTGCCGGTGTTGCCGCCGTTCCTCGAAGGCGTCTGCTCGCTGCCACGATGGATGATCGTGTTCAGCTCGCGGATCCACTCGAGGATGTCCTTGTCGGAGTTCGCCAGGCCGGTGGCCTTGAAGAACTCCTTGAGGGCGTAGGCGGCGGCACGGCGCACGACGGGGTGGTTGAGCTTGGGGCTCTCACCCTTGACCATCTCGACCACGTCGAGCGCGGTGATGGTCTCGCCGATCCCGAGCTCCTCGCGGAACTGCTCGGGCATCCGCACCTGGCTGACGGTCGAGTAGACCGCCAGGTCCTGGTACTTCTCCCCGTAGCTGTCGTCGCTGAACCACCGGTTGGCCTCGAGCGCGTGCTTGCGCACGATCTCGAGCTCGTTGGTGGCGCTGCCCAGCAGCTCGTCGGCGAAGTCCAGGGTGTTGCGCAGGTTGCGCCGCTCCTGGGCGTCCGACATGTCGGGCTCCTTGTCGAGCGTCTCGCGGACGTTGCCGAACAGCTGGCTGTAGGCCGGGTGCTGCCGGATCTCGACGAGGCGCTCGGTGAGCTCGAGGTTGTCGGCGATGGCCATGAAGACGCGGTGCGCCTTCTGGATGTCGCCGGAACGCTCCACGAGCATGGTGTCGGGGAGCTCCACGAGCTCCTCGAAGGTCCAGCGGCGGACGGGGTCCGGCTTGCCGGCGTTCTCGCACTGCTCGCGGTACTGGTACCACTGCCGATCGGACTCGGCGGCGATCTCGACGAAGGCCGGGTGGGCCTTCATCTCGTTCAGCATGGCACGCAGGTTGTCGTGGGCGGCGGTCGGGGCGGGAATGGTCTTCATGTTGAAAGGCCCTCCTTGGGCCAAGTACACGTTCCTATTTGGTAACGTATATAGCTGCTAAAGTCTCGGCCGGGTGGCTCTGACAGTGTAGCGTTGCAGCACTAGTGAGTCTATATTTGTATTATTTAGACTAGCCGGTGCCACAACGCTATTTAATAAGCAACTTTTCAACATGATGGTTGAATTACTATAATGAATCTTGCTTTGTCAATGTGTCGACACGTGAGCCTTTGCTCAATGTCGCAAGCTATTGTATCAAACCTTACTACAAATGTCAATACTTTTTTACAATATATTTACAATATTACCTGTAAAAAACATGGCTATATCTGTAAAATAGTTGTATTTTGTGAAATATTACTAACAAAAAATAATATTTCACAACTACTTCGCTTTAAATAAATAAAAACCACCTATAATAGGTGGATATATAAGTGTTTGTTAGATGGTAAGGCTCTCAATAAGGCGTCGAGCTGTAATAACATCCAAATCGCACTTTCGAGCAAATTGTCGGGCATCTTGTGCCGAAATACGTCCATAACGCTTACAGATGTTACATTCTAACAGTGATGCTAAATTACACGAGTAGATATAGGCTTTTTGGGGTAACTTTGCCTTTTGCCAATCGGCAAGACGAATGCGAGACTGGCCACTGGTGTAGGTAGATTTGTAGCTAAGCATGGCTACTTGCCATTCATCGGTATTGTCTACTTGACGAATAAGCACTACTAGGCGCATACGTGGTGCAGGCTCATTTGGAGCAAGAGCATAGCCATTAACTACCAAACCAGGTAACAATCTGCTGTCTATTCGGCATGCTTCGGCTCTGGCTGCTTGTCTAGCCAGGCCCCCCATTTGTTGCCGTGTAGCTGCCAACCTACCGCCTTTCTGGTTGAATGGGTACAATAACCCTGAAATTATAGCAAATAAAAATGCAATTTGTCTATATTATTGTATAAGTAAAGAGGCTCACGGGTGTGAGCCTCTGGGGCGGATGGGGACAGTGGCGCGAAGCCTTGTTGCTACTTGCGCATCTTGGACTTGCGGGCCGGCGGACCCGTGAACCAGCTGCGCTCGGCGCTCCGGTGGAAGTCCCACCGGTCGCTGTGCTGCACGAGCTGGGTCAGGTGCGGGTCGAAGGTCGTCGAGAAGAACTCGGCGTCCTCGGGGTCGCGCCCGGTCACGGGAGCGAAGACCGGCGAGATGACCTCGTCGCGCACCAGCTCGTCGCTGGCGAGGGCGGCGTGGGCCACCCCGCTGGTACCGATGGTCAGAACGAACGTGTCGCTCAAGTTGACTTTCCTTTCGTTGTGGACTGTTGGTTGTTTGGTGCTTTCAATTACGAACGGCCAGTATTGTATCATAGCTTAAGTACTTTGTCAATAGTTATATTAAAATACCCTATCTGTTAAGATAGGGTAGGAATACTGCCTATGAAGTTGTGTGCTCTATCTGCGGGCAGCTTCAAGAGCTCGCAGATCTGTTGAGCAGCCGCCAAGGTAATGGTGCCAGTAACTTTTTGTACATCATAAATAGATACACGGATAATTTTTGCAGACCAAAAATAGGTTGGCCTTACAAGGCCGGCCTTTTGCCAGTCGGTAAGTAGAATACGCCTTTGGTTGGTAGATTTATAGGTACTATTGGTGGTAAAACTTAGACCAAACCAGTTGTCTTCACCATTTACAGGAGCGAGTAATACAGCCGGCCTAGGTTTGTCATAGCCATCAGATACTGCTCTACTGCGAAAAATGAAAGTTACGACTGTTCCAGGAGCTAACTTTCTTGTTGGTTGAGATCTGCTTTCTCTACCGATTGAGCTTCTAACCAATGCGCCATGGCGTGCATGCCTGTTACTCATATATCCTCTTTTCTGGAAGGTACAATATGAATATACCATATATATACCTATTGTCAATAACAAAAAAGACTCCTCTATATTGCTATTTTGGAGTCTTTTTGTATCTGGCTTAAGCAGATATTACATCATGCCACCCATTCCGCTCATGTCGGGCATTCCGCCGCCTGCAGAGGGAGTGTCTTTTTCTGGTAGGTCAACTACTGCGGCTTCGGTAGTAAGCAGCATTGCGGCTGCGCTAGAGGCGTTTAATAGAGCACTTTTGGTTACTTTTACAGGGTCGATAATGCCTGCCTTGAGCATGTCGGTTTTTTCGTTTTTGGCAAAATCCCAACCCAAATTGCGATCGCCTTTTTGAATAGTTTGCAAGATCACCGCGATATCAGATATACCGGCGTTGCTAGCTATCTGTCTAATAGGAGCTTCGAGACTACTTTTTACTATAGAGACACCTATTTGCTCTTCTTCTGATAACACTAGCTTATCAAGGGCCTTGCTGGCCTTAATAAGGGCTGCGCCACCCCCAGGTACGATGCCTTCGGCTACAGCGGCTTTGGTAGAATTAATAGCATCTTCTATGCGCGCTTTCTTTTCTTTCAGCTCTACCTCGGTGGCGGCACCTACTTTTATAACTGCTACACCACTTTCAAGTTTGGCGATACGCTCCTGAAGCTTTTCTATCTCGTATTCGCTGGTCATAGTCTCGAGTTGTTGTTTCATTTGTACAACTCTTTCTTTTACGGCTTTTTGCACGCCTTTACCATCAACAATAGTAGTATTGTCTTTACTAGCGATTACCTTACGGGCTTCTCCTAGCATTTCTACAGTAGCATCTTCTAGCTTGAGGCCCACTTCTTCGGTTATTACTTGTCCGCCCGTTAGAATGGCAATATCTTGCAACATGTCTTTGCGTCTATCACCAAAAGCTGGAGCTTTTACGGCAAGAGCATTGAATCTACCTTGCAACTTATTGAGTACCAAGGTGGTAAGAGCTTCACCTTCTAGGTCCTCAGCAATTATTACTAGGTCTTTTTTGCCTTCGGCGGCTAGCTTTTCGAGCAAAGGTAATAGCTCTTGTACAGAACTTATTTTTTTATCGGTAATAAGAATAGGGGCATTTTCAATAACTGCTTCCATACGAGTTGTGTCAGATACCATATAGGGGCTCACATAGCCGTTATCAAATTGCATACCTTCGACTACTTCTTTGTCTAAACCAAGCGTTTGGCCTTCTTCTACAGTTACGATGCCGTCTTCACCAATTACTTTCATTACCTCGGCTATTAGTTGGCCTACTTCTGGGTCGGCAGCAGAAATACTAGCTACATTAGCAATCTCGGCCGATTCTTTTACCGGTTTGGCAATTTTATTGAGTTCTACTGCAACCGCAGCTGCGGCTTTTTCTATGCCTCGTCTAATAGCCATGGGGTTGGCGCCAGCGGCTACGTTTTTAATACCCTCTTCAATAATGGCTTGAGCCAGTACAGTAGCGGTAGTGGTACCGTCTCCAGCTTGATCGTTGGTTTTGCTGGCTACTTCTTTTACAATCTGTGCGCCCATGTTTTCAAAGGCATCTTCTAGATCAATTTCTTTGGCGATCGTAACTCCATCGTTAGTAATAACCGGACCACCATAGGTTTTACCCAAGACTACGTTGCGACCTTTTGGCCCAAGAGTAGCTTTAACAGTATCGGCTAGTTTATCGACACCGGCTTTTAGTTTTTTGCGAGCTTCTTCGCTCGATATTATATCTTTTGCCATTATTTATCTCCTTCTACAGTTGCTAATATGTCTTTTTCCTCGGCTATTAAGTATTCTTTATTGCCTACTTTTACTTCGTCTGGGCCATAGCTTTGGTATAAAACTGTATCGCCTTTTTTAACGACTTTTACATCGGTGCCTACTGCCAATACCTTGGCCATTTTGGGTTTTTCTTTGGCGCTATCGGGTAAAATAATGCCCGAAGCAGTAGTTTCTTCGTTTTCTAGTTGCTGTAATAGCACTCTTTTTAGTAGCGGCTGAATGTTCATAATTGGTAAACTCCTTTTTTTTAATTTCATTTCGACTGAGATAGAGAAATACATTTATATTTCTCAATTTCGCTCGAGACGAGCCTTTATATATTAGCACTCAATACACTAGAGTGCCAATATTTAGTTTAGATAAAGCACCAAATTTCGTCAAGCATAAGAAAAACACCCTTTCGGGTGCTTGGGATGCGGCGCGAGCCGCGGGAGACAGACGTGGTAGCGGTCTGGTGTGGACGACTTTGTGACCTGTAGCGCTTCTCTGCGCCGCGGTATCTAGTCGCCAAGCCTACACACTCCGCTGGGTTCTCACCAGCTTAAAGTCTCCTCGCAGCTCGGCCGCGGTGGGTACTGCGTGGTTGTCGCCCTACTCGGCTAGATTGCCGGGCAGGGCGACAGTAACTCTGTTCTAATCATTCGTCCCCCCAGACGATTAGGATCGGTGGTCGAGGTGGGCTCTTTCGGGATAACCCGTGACCACTTTGGCGCTGGGTGCTTCTTCAAAACGCCAAAGCAGTCCTTAAGTGTCGGGTGGAATCACCTGCCTTTCGAGACGATTAGGATGAGTAGAAGGTACTGATAAAAGATATGTTAGCACATAAGCAGAGTGCTGTCAATCGCTTATGTCGTAAACTAAACCCTTTCTCTGATCTTCTTATAGTTATTATAATTAGCCTCGGCGTTGGTGTTGTGCAACTTACGCGCTATAAAAACATCGGGGCGCACTCTCAGTAGAGCTGTAGACTGCTGAAAATCTACAGCCGAGGCCATTTCTTTTAAGTAGGCACGATAGCGCTTGTTGTCGTAGTCATCTAGATACTTGCTAGTGCTGGTATGAATGCGCATGTTTAGCCTTGGCCATTCAAAATTGGGCAAGTGCGACTGTACAAACTTATCGTGTTTGAGCAGACCATACCAGACAGATTTTCCGTGCATTGGCTTGGCAAAAGCAAACCACAATGCTGTCTCGAGCTTAGATTTACTAATCAAGTTGCTAAATCGTAATCCGGCAGTCGAATAATAGACGTTGCAGTTAATATCACCTAGGGGTTTGTTTTTGCCCAAGCTCTTCTGTAAACGTGCCACTATGTCTTTGGTGGAATAAATACGATTGGGTGTTGTGATAATAATAAGACTCTGCTCTTTTTCGCCCTTGTTGCTTAGCAGTACGTCACTACTGAGCACTATCGATTTTACAAACGGCACTACTCGTAATAACTTTACGAATCTCTTGGTAGGTTTATTAGCCTCAAAGCTTAAGGTTTTGGCTTTTTTTGAATAATCTACTTTTTTAATACCATAGCGAGAGTGTTTAAACTGACGCAACTTGCCCCGTTTAATTAGCATATTGAGATGTGATTTTACCCCCACCAAGCTGGCCTTGACAGGTAAAAAAAGTAAAATCTCTTGAGCGCTAAGACTGATTTTGTAAACAGCACAAAAGCTCAGCAAATCTAAGATTGCCTCGCGTAATTGGCGATTGGTTTCTTCGGCCTTGGTCATAAACCAATTATATAGTTAGTTTTCGCTTTTGGTGAAGTAAATTCTTTATTTCTGTAGTTTTTTCGTTTAGCAACTCTTGAGATTTAGCTTCGATATTTACTCTTAAGAATGGCTCGGTATTACTTGGGCGGGCGTTAAACCACCAGTCTTTATATACAATAGTTATACCGTCGAGTGATTCGAGTTTTCCATCTTTAAAATGATTTTTTAATACATTAATGTTTTCTTGAATATTGTTTGTCTCAAAGTTTAGTTCTGGGCTGTTAAAGTATTTTTGATATTTATTTGCTAACTCTGATAACTTGATGTTTTTTTGACTTAAGATTGACAGCACCATCAAGGCAGTAATTAAACCACTATCGGCGTTGTAGTTGTCTTTGTAGTAATAGTGCCCGGAGTGCTCGGCTGCAAATTGAGCTTTGTGTAATTTCATCTGTTGTTTAATAAAGCTGTGGCCTACTTTGGTGCGTATTGCTTCGCCCCCCAATTGATTAACTGTTTCGGGCAAAATATGTGAGATTATCACGTTATACAAAACTGTAGCGTGCGGGTGCAAATCGATAATATGCTCAGCTAATATGGTGCCGAGTATGCTAGCACTAACTCTTTGCCCTTTTTCGTCTATAAAAAATGCTCTGTCGCCATCGCCATCAAATGCTATTCCACAGTGGAGATGGTTGTTTATTACAAGCTCTTGCAAATGCTTGGTGTTATTGGGCTCAAGCGGATTGGCAGGATGATTCGGAAAGCTTCCATCTAACTTAGTATAAATAGACCTTATTTTTAATGGTGTAAGTTCTTTTAGATAGGGCAGATAGATTGCTGCCATCCCGTTGCCGGTATCAATACCAATGTTGATAGGTTTAGTTATTTGGCCGGCAACACCTAGTGCATGCTCTACCCACTCTTTTGTAATGTCTTTGTGTTCTATTATATTTTTTGCTTTTGCATCACTACACATTTTTTTGTACTGATGGGTTTCGATTTCTTTTTCTATCTTCAGCAAACCGCTATCTATACCAATAGGCACTACATTTTTACCGGTAAGCTTAATGCCATCATATTTACCAGGGTTATGACTGGCAGTAATCATAGCGCCTCCAGCATAACCGTACTTGCCTACAGCAAAATACATCGTATCTGACGTAATCTGGCCCAAATCTATCACTTCTCGGCCTTGTCGTAATAAGCCGGCGATCAATCCATGCGCCAGTTCGTCAGAGTCTTCGCGCATGTCTCGTCCTACGGCAATTTTGCCTTTGGGCATAAAGTCGGCAAAGGCTCTGCCGATAGAATGAGCTACGTGGGGGTTTAACTCGGTTGGGGTAATACCACGAATATCGTAGGCTTTGAAGATATTACTTAGACTAAGCTTAGGTTGGGTCATATATCTAGTTTACCTTTTTTGGGCGTGTTTTCTAAGTTGCCAATAGATTCTTTGAGCATAGAGTGTATTTGACGAAAAGCTTGGGCAATTTGAGGGCTTTCTATAATAGTGCCAATTACTTCTTCACCAAAAGATATTAATGCCGTTTTGCTGCCATAGGTATAAATATTTACCGGTGCAGTGTACTCGCCTTTTTTATAAAAAGTCATTTCTCTACCAAGACGCTTGTCGTTTTTTTGCGAGAATTCTACATTATCGGCTTCTTTACTCTCTATGCCATAAACTTTTATGCCCAATTTGTGGCGATTCTCTATTACTTTGTAGATAGTTTTACCCATTACATTTACATCGCTCTCGGATCTTAAGAAGTAAATATCTTTTTTGGTACGTAGTTGGTCTTCATACATCTTAATGATGCCATCTTTGCCCTGAAAAAACCTCACTCCTGGTTGCTCTTGATAGGTGTAAAAGTAAGTCATATAACGCGCCATACTATCAGATATTTTTTGCTTAAGCTGTACTGACTGCTGATATTTAGATTCGGCTAGTTTCTCTAGAGCAGCAGGGTTTTCGGGTAAGTAGGTAACTTTTTTGGTCGCAGGCTTCTTTTTGACTAGCCCAAGCTTTTCGAGTTTGTCAAAAATAGAGTAAACAGTAGTACGTGTCTCGCCCGTCAATTTAGCGGCTTCTGGAGGGGTGAGACTACCGTGCTGCATAAGCAAAACGTACATATTAGCTTGCGATTCATTAAGACCAAGTTCTTGTATTGTTTGTGTGTCCATTGATTATATTATACCGCAAAATACTAAAATGACGAAGTAATATCGACAAAAATAAATAATAAACTAATCTGTAAATAATTAAAATGACTAATATAATATTGACATTTAGTTAATATTGAGGTAGAATAGTTGGCGACCTAGAGCAACCGCTCAAAGGCGCACCCCGACAAAGGAGATCTAAATGACCACCACCCCCGCCCTCGACTGGATTCCGCCCGGCACCTTCGGTCCGGACGACATCAACGAGCAGCTCGAGCTGGACCTGACCCAAGAGAAAGGGCCAGAGCGGTCGGCGGGCCGCACGGTGAGGTTGAGCCACGCGCTC
>CAZEIU010000026.1:0-10140 GCA_964512085.1 uncultured Candidatus Saccharibacteria bacterium | reverse complement strand
GTAAATCAAGTACTGCTGGGGCGAAATGTATATAAGTATGCCGTTTTTTTGTAGATGCTTGAGCCCAGCCTCGAAAAAATATGTATATAAGTTTATCATTCGTGAATACTGCGCTATCTCATAATTTATAAGAGAACTTTTTGTTTTTCGATCTATCTTTCTGTAATCAACATATGGAGGATTCCCGATCACTATATCGAATTCTGGCACACCGAACATATAGTCCGCATCAAAGAAATCGGCTGGATGCGAGTTTTTGAATGGGTCGAAGCTTTTTAGCTGGCTCTCTCTCTGATCGCCTAAGAAGCTATGCTGACCATTGCCAGTAAGCTTATAATATTCAGCCTTCCACTTATTCTTACTGCTCGGTACACGAGCATTAAAGAACTTAGTTCGGACTTCTGCAAGTTTTTCGTGAAGGGTTGCATCGGCGAAGAGGCCGGTTTGTTGTTCGAGCGGGAGCAAGCTATTAGCGCATACGAATTTGAAGTCTAGATTTGGTAGCGGTTCAACTCTGTTGTCATCCTCATCATCAACTACAAGTGATAGCCACGCACGCAGACGAGATATTTCTACAGCCATAGATTCTATATCAACACCGTAAATATTTTCTTGCACGATGCGGAGTTTAGTCTTATATGCATCAAATCGGCCATCTAAACGCTCATACGTCTTAAGCATGAGTTGCAGCATGCCCATAGGGAAAGCGCCTGAGCCACATGCTGGGTCTAATATCTTCAGATCATCCAATGCCTGAAGTACTTTGGCTGGAACCGTATTACGATCTTTTTCTCCCCACAAATTACGCTTGGCGTTAGTATGCTGAAGCTCCCATTCGCTATCAGATATATCTAGTAATTTATCTACACCATCATTTAGGTTCTCATTATCAAGCTTGGAGTATAGATGTTGGCGTAAAGACTCCTTACACATATATGAAACGATTTCACGGGGTGTATAGAAAGCGCCTTTGGCCTTCCGAGCTTGATCCCCAGTCTCGGTAACTTGTGTTGCCAATAAACTCTCAAACACTCGTCCAAGCATTTCAGGATCAATTGCTACTTGTTCGTATTCTGGGCTAGATTCGTCTGTTGTGAAGTTATATTGCTCTAGATGATCATATAGCCTATTGAAGAAACCTGTTGGGAAGCTGACCTTCTGGGTCGCCCAATCATTATCGTGTGCCTCAAACAGACCACCGTTTAAATACGGAGTTTTGTCATCAGAATGTTGGCGATCCGATACTGGTGTATTGAGTGTATTAAAGAACAATTTCTTTAATTTCTGATCATAATATTCGGTACTATCTGGGCCTTCAATTTTGAAATAACCATACTGTTCTTGAATGATATTTTTGCGGCGCAAGAACCATATAAACAGCAAGCGGCCGAGCAAACGACTGGCGAAGAGTTTTGAATCTTCGGCGTCTTTGCCGTCTGCGACTAAGTGGTTGAGTAGTTCGTTGAACTTCTCGGCAATTCCCAGGTAGAACTTCTTGTTTACCTCGCTTAGAGCAAGGGCGTCCCATAAAGTTTTATGAATCTGCTCTTTGCTGCCCAGTTCTAGAACGCCTCGTAAGTTTTGTAGTATTTCTTGTTGCGTGTTAGACAGGTGGTTGTTGAATTCCAAAATACGTAAGTTGCCTTTATTACTTACAACCAATAGTAGTGATTTAGTATTCGCTGAAAGGAAAAAATCTACGCCAACTTTGTACTGGTCATTGCGTGTTAGGTCGCTATCTTCCCAATTTGGCGTGAGCATAACCCCTGCAGACACTCGTGCCTTAGTTGCTGTGTCACCAAGCCAGTAGAATTTTACTTGAACAGTATCTGATTCATAAAAGTTTAGTGCTACGCGTTCACCAGTAAAATAGGGATGTTGAGCGAACCAACTTTCTGCTTTGTAGTTTGGGAATTTGTTTATCGGAATATTCTCGTCGAGAGCATCTTCACCAGTTTTTAGCCCACTTACTTGTGGATATAATAGAGTAATTAACTCATTAGCTGTTTCGATAGCAATATCCAAAGATTTACGACTATCTGATTCGTTGGTAAGATCATTAATTTTATTTGCCAGCGTAGAAAACATTAAGCATTTCTCCTGGCGTAGTTTAAGACGCTTGTAATCTTTTCTGCACTCACAGTTTCTTGTTCTTTATTATCAAGCCCTGCGATCAGTCCAGTTAGCTTACTGACAGTTGATGCAGTTACAGAGCCGGATGTTTTAACGTCGCCGTTTATTAGCCTTACGGTCGCCTCAAATAATCGCTTCGTGCGCGCATCTTTAATGCCGTTCTCTAATAATGGGCGTAATGCTAAGTCTGGGAACATAGGTTGTACAACCGTAAGTGCATCTAGCTGACGTGGTTTGAGTGTATAAACTGAATCGCCAGCTTCGGCACGAATCTTTGCAATTCTACCGGACCTTCGAGCGACCGTGTTACGTTCTACGTCAATGACATCCCGTGTACGTTCGTTATCCTCTGGAATTGTTGCAATATTTTGTAGAGCCTCAAATTCATCGATTACTTCAGATGCATATTCTCCAGCTGTTGTTGTTGATACGAAAAATGTTTGAGTTATGGGAGTATCGGTAATTGAAGTTTTACCATCCACTCTGAGAAGGCTGAGTACTTTGCCGTGTTCTTGCTCGGTTGTAGACGGGAGATAGTTCCATTTGCCTTCAGGTATATTTTTGATTTTATCTATTTCTTCCTGGGTGTGATCATTTAAGAACTGACGGAGTCGGTAAACATGATCGTTTGTCCATGACAATATATCTTTATCGTCCTCTAATTCACTTAACGTGTTCGATGCCTCTTCTTTATTGCCACTATATAATTTGCGCAAATCTTCTACGAACTCTATTGGGTTAACATCATCTGCGCTTAATACACCTTGGTCCAACCCAACTGTATTTTTTATTATGTTAATTTTTTTCTGCAAACGAGCGACAAGATTGAGATAGAGTTCAATGTTGTCCTCTGGTTTCATATTAGAAATAAGCACCTCATCATATCTTGATCCTAATCGGTTAATGCGACCATTCCGTTGGATCATACGTACAGGATTCCAGTGCAGATCGTAATTAACGAGCACGCCAGCATCTTGTAGGTTTTGACCCTCACTCAATATATCGGTGGCAAACAAAAAGTCTAGCTCTTTTTCATCTGATTTTAAGGTGTACTTCTTGGATTCGGGAGAAAACCTTTTAACTACGTTGTCAACTGAGTTACTCTGGCCACTTAAAAATTCAGTCCTGTCGCTAAAATCTGCTATTTGTGTAAGTTTAGGGAGGTTATCTCGTAAGTAATTTATGGTGTCTGCAAAAAAGCTAAATACCAGCACCTTTTTACCGTGAGCTCCATTGGAACTGACTTTTTCTAAGTATTTGGCGAACTCTTTGAGTTTACTGTCATTCTCTATGGAGACCAAGTCTTCAATGACATCCACTAATGCGTTGGCAATAAGTTTGTCACGCGAGATATCACGCATCATAGCATCTATGTTGTACTTAGCAGGGTCAGCAGCACGTTTTTCTACGCCTTTGCGTTTCAAATCTTCATTACTGTCATCGTCGGACGGAATGTACGAATCATAATCTTCGAAAGCTCGCTCAATATCTTCACCGTATTCTTGCTCTACTATTGCAATGTCACGAAACGATAAGATGTAACCTCGCTCCAACCAAATTCTGTATGACTCAAGTCGTGTTGCATAAGTTTGGATAGATTTAAGTAACGATGCCGTCGATGATTCCAGACGCTTTAACCACGTGACTAGGAGCATGTTGTGTACTGTTAATTGGAGATTGATAATTTGCGACTCCAGACCTTTAATCCCAAGATTTTTTATCTCTTCAGAAGTCTTTTGGTAGAGTTTGTGCTGGTACATTTCGGGTTTGTACGGTACGAATCCAAAAAGTGTAACCATCTGGAATACGTTTTGAATCACGCCATCGGTCGGCTCACCCAACATATCCTTAACGAAATCAAGCGGGTGAGATGTTCGGCTTGTTGCTTCGGTGATTTGTTCAAGGTCAATTGTACGAGCATCGATGCCTTCTAGCATAGTTGCTTTGCTAGCAATTTTATCGGCAATTTTCTTAGTTAATTCTTCGTTGTAGCTATACTCAATTTGCCCAACAATACTCTTAGGGAAGGTCTTTTTATTACCATCCTCGTCCACCAATGATCCTTCAGCTTCTACGCCTTGACGAGTTGAGCGGACCAAGTAATGCTGGATGCCGCTTACAAGTGTTGGCTTTACCGAATCCCAATCAAAATCCTGATCGTTTTTTAATCGTTTCTGGATTCGACCAAGTGCATCAAAGAAGTCGATTGTTTCAATACGTCCGTTAGTCGCATTCCTGTAGGGAACAAGAACGGAGTCTAGTTCACCCTTAAGCCCAAGCTGAATCTGATTCAATAAATCCATCAGTGAGTTATTAATTGGCGTTGCAGTGAGCATTAATACTTTTGATTCGTTGTTGTCTTGGAACCACTCTAGGATATGCTCGTAACGGGTGCTGCCAGTACTTCGTAAGTTGTGTGCTTCGTCAACGATGAATAGGTCAACTTGCTTGTACTTGTCAAGTTCTGCCATTCGATCCATTGCGCCTAGGTCTTGTTGTGATATAACCATAAAGTCAGAGCCTTCTATAAGTCCGAAAACATGCGCCAGGTCGCTGCGCCACTGTTCTTTTAGTGAAGCTGGAACGATAGCTATGATACGTTTTGCGCCTTTGTCAACATAGTGACGGATCACAGCTCCTGCTGTAATAGTTTTACCAAGACCAACTGAGTCTGAAAGAATCGCTACACCCATTTTTTCTAGCTTGTTTATCAAGATTCCAGCATTACGATTTTGGAATGCGTAGAGTATGTCTTTTATCTGGCTACCTAATTCTGGCTTCTTAATCAGTTCATCAGGGAAAACTTCCATGAGAGTTTTGATATACGAGTCGTACGCCCCAAAAGATAAGTCTCCTACAGGTGAGTCTTGAAGTATCTGTGAAAATTTACCATTCCAGTCTTCATTAAGCTCATCGTTCCAAATGGAGTCATACCAGCTGAGATGGCCGTATTCATCCGTGTCGTTTTGTGGTTTGAACTTAACAATTCTGTAATCATCTTCTAAAGTGTTCAGTTCAGAATTGGTAGTTAGCCCAGCTTTAGTGAAATTGGAAGAACCAATGATTCCAACTGCCGACTCGCTATTGTATGAGCCAAAAATATAAGCTTTGGCGTGCAGAAAGCTTCGACGGTAGACTCTAACGTGTAGTTTACCGTCATCGATAAGTTGCTTGGTTGCAAATACTAAATCTCTAAACTCTTGTTTCTGCTCCAGATCCTGTAGACCTGCAGTGAAATCCAACTCGGGGAATGTTTTTTCAGGCTCATTGAGGTCTAGTTTTCTTGCAAATCGTGGTGCTAACGGCTCCTGTCCGATTATAAGTCGAATGGATTTGTAGCCTTTTATGCCTTCAAAGATTTCCAATAATCCCGGTAGATCCCAATAGCCAGTTGCAATCGAAAGCTCATCGTATTGATTCGATAGCTCGCGTAAAACGCTACCCATATTTTTTCGATTATTGTCTATTATTTTAGGTAAACCCATAGTTAACCCTATTTTAACATCTTTAACCCCTGTAGAACAGATGTTTAAACTTTATTGCGTGTTAGCTTAAGTAATTGAGGTATTCGATAGACTAATCCCATATACCAGACGTAGCTTCTTCCCAATCATCTAGTCGTTTATTCCAATAATCCCTACCACTTCGTCTGCGCGAACCAGGATAGCGGTTACCAAATATGTCAGAGGCTTTACCGAACGAAATTGTTCCGCCTCTACGGTCATCACGTACGAATTCTAGTACTGCTGTTGTTAGTGCATCGACAAGGTCATCATGCTTTTCAACTCCGAATCCAACAAGTTGTGTGATGAGCTCCTCTGCACCGTTGCGCGGAAAGAGTATAACGCCACGCTGGATTTTATCGGCTATCATATTAAGTCGAGAGCGCTTATCTGAATGTGGTGTGACACCCTGCACATCGAATCCATCCGCAGCCAGTTGCTGAACAACAGCTGCCTGATACGCAGTTTGCTCTATGTATAACTTGGGGTAACGGTAAGAATCACTAATTTCTTTAAGCAGGCTGACCGTTTTGGGGTACAGCATCTTTTTGTTTACTATGTTTGGCCGTATATACATGCGCTGTTTATCGCCCGACCCACGAATATCTAAAACCAATATGGCAGTATAATCAGCTTTGTCGTTTTCAGATATAGCCAAGTCGACCCCGATAATTATTCTGGTATATTCACCACGAAGTATTGTTGGTAACTCATCGTAGTAATGAATCATCTTGCGGTCAATAATCTGATCGTCGTCCGCAACCAAATTCAACATGTACTCCCGCTCCCATGCGATACGGCTTGCAACGCTTCGCTCCATTCGCTTTATAGCTGCCCGATCGGGAAACTTACCCGGCCAGGTACTTTTACCCTGTCGTACGATTGGCCACTCAATAAACGATCCATCTATTTCATCTTGTTCAATGAGATTCTTTAGTCGCATTAATAGCGAATCCTCATGGAGTAGATTGCCGACAACGATGCGCTTGGTAGTAGTATCACCAGCAGGGATGATTTCACCTGTATACCAATCAAACGTCTTGTTACGACCCTCACGGGTCTTTACAGACTGAACATCTTCGACATCATCAGCAATGATAAGATCTGGCCGTTTAGCACCGTGGCGAATGCCACGAACGCTTTGCTCGGTAGATATTGCCGTAATACGTGCATTGTACTTTGGGATATAGAGCGAGGTAGAGCCCCATTCTTCTCGCTGCTCTACGAAAGGCCCTAGATCATTTGCCAGTAATTCATTGCTTTCTAGCTCACGCTTTATATTCGTTAAGTGCACTCGTGCTTGATATTGTGTTTGACTCGCAATAACCACGAATTTCTTCTGCTGTCTGCCAACTACCGCCCAAATCGGGTAGCTCATGGTCATTATGGTCGATTTAGCAGAACCACGAAAAGCCATAACTACTGCAAGCGGCGTTTCATCTTGCTCGGTCAGGGCAAATAGCTCACGGTGCAGGTCAGAAATTTCGTATTCCATATAGCTTGCAAAGTATATCGAGAAGAAGTATAGATGGCTGGTAGCCGTAACCTCCGCTCGTAATTGCTTATCGGTAAATAACTTATTCTTTAATTCATCGTTCAACATCTTCTTGGTCTCCTTCATTAATAGTTATGCCTGCAAGTCGCAGTGCTTTACTCACTAGCTCAGCTTGCTCAGGTGTCATTTCTTGCTCTGCTGCATTAACCCGCGCATCTACCTCTAGCCGATTTCTATAGCTCCGGTGGTGATGCTTTAACCAGAAGGTTATTGCTGACATATTCTGGTTTTTAATGGCATTAATAAGCTGTGATTCGGCTAGATCATTAATCCTGCCGACACTCAGCTCAATAACTTCGTCACATTGTTCGGCAAATTCTGGGTCGTCTTTACGCCAGCGGTAATAGGTCGAGCGAGGCAACCCGACATCCTTGCAAGCTGCCTCAATAATTGGCGTTTTCTCGAGCTTGGCAAGTAGTCGTTGTTTGTCTGCTGACTGATTCCGGCTCATGACAACCTCTCGCGCTTTAAACCGGTCAGCTTTTCCCAGCGCTTCATGATTACTTCTGCATACACTGGAGATTTCTCCATGATGTAGCAGCGCCTTTTTAACTTTGTACATGCAATCAACGTTGATCCCGACCCTCCAAAAGGCTCAACTACTAGATCTCCGCGCTTTGTAAGAACTTTGATGTACGGAATCAGAATTTCAAGTGGTTTTGTACCAAAGATAATGCCTTGGCCAGAGCTTTTTTCATCATTTGCCGGGAATGATATAAAATCACTCGGCTGATACTTCCGACCCTTCTCGTAACCTTCCCAGTGTGGTTTGCCGGCTGTTGCATACAGTGCGGCTTCGTATTCTTCCTGCAAGCCTTCCGGCTCTTTGTCGTGGTTGTATTGCACAGTGCCACTACTGCCGACCATCGCAATATCGTATTTGCTAAAGAACTTGTATTTTGCTGCAAAGCCTTGGTGCCGAGTTGGTACGTGCCAAATAAGCATATTCCGAATCGTCCAATGTTCGGCCATGCAGTCCCACATTTCGCGCATGTTGTGCCATGCCTCATAAGCAATGATCGAGAAATCCGGCTTTGCGTGTTTAGCAACATTAGCCATCCATAACTTCACAAAATCTTCTGGCAGTTCATCAGTTTCAAGATATTTACGGTTTCGCTTAGCACCAAATCCTTCTACGGGTTTGCCTTGGCGAATACCACCCTTCATGTAGCTTAAGCGGTAAGGCTGGTCTGTCAGGCAAAAAGATGCAAGCTCGCCATTCATTAATGTATCGAAGTCGGCTTCAACAGTAGAGTCACCAACCATCAGTCGTGAATCACCAAGCTTGTAGACGTCGCCCTTCTTGGCATCCACGCTTTTAATATCGAGCTTTTTCAATTCTTTTTGCAAGTCGAACGTATCTGATTCTTCTATGTCGATGTCGAATATCGTATCGAGTTCTTCGCTGCTAAACCCTACATCTGCAAGTAATGACTCATCGAATTCAGATAGCATTTCCCAATTCCATTCACCAAGCGCCTTGTTCAAGCGCAGATTTAGCTCTTTTTCTCGGTCTTCATCTGGTATATCCAGATACACTACAGGCACTTCTTTATAGCCGAGCTCCTTTGCGATGTGCAGGCGGAAGTGACCGCCTATAACAATGTTCTTACGATTTGCTGCACCATTAACCAGCAGCGGATCAACTAAACCAAACTGAGTGATGCTGTCTGACAGCTGTTTCTTGGTCTCCTCGCTCCAAGTACGCGGGTTATATGTAGCTGCTTTTAGTTTTGATATTTTTACGTGCTCAATTTTGAGCTGATTAGAAGCTTCCATGCCTCGTCTCCTTTGTAGTTATACCAACCACAAATTCTTCGAGGTGATTTCCAAGACAAATACAAAAGCACCACTAAAGAATTAATCATAACTGGGCCGTTTCCTACGACTGCTGATGCAGTGTGAAATATACCTCTTGTCGTATCCGATTGGATAAGATTATGACCAATTCCTCGGGGGCGCTCATATGTTGAGCTTCGGTTAACTCCTTGGAACTGTGTAGCTAGACTGTTAATGTAACGCTATTGCGTAACTCCAGAATAACAGGTGCTCAATGCGGCGTCAACGACAAATTTACCTGTCAACGTTGACAGCTATTTACAACTCTACCAAACTCTGATAAACTCGAACACATGACAACCGATAAATCAAAAATTTTACTGAAAATCGCAGAGGAGCATGACCTCAATAGCCTTAGTATTCGCGAGATTGGCCGTATGATGGATCCGGATAGCAAAGGCGAGCACCCGCAGACGGTTAAGTTCCATTGGCGCAAGTTGTATGAGGCAGGAAAAATCAATTACCTGCCGCGTACCAAACCTGCCCGGAACTCCATTAAGAACTACGTAGACAACCGGATACTGGGTGATGGCAAGTCGCTTATTTCAATACCTGTCCGTGGTGTTGCTAACTGTGGTCCTGCTTCCAACTTCGCAACAGATGAGAATATGGGCTATATCCATGTGTCCAGCAGATTCCTGAATACAAACAGGTATAAGGATTTATATGCGATTATAGCTTCTGGTGAATCGATGAACCGGACAAAAATAGACGGTAAGCCAATTAATGATGGTGACTATGTGGTCGTTGACAGGTCTGTAACTCAGCCTAACAACGGCGACTGCGTAGTTGCTATTGTCAATGGACTAGCAAACATCAAGCGTTTTCTCCGTGAGCGCGGAAGAATCGTCCTAGTTTCTGAGTCTTCAGAGCACTTTGACCCTATCTTCATCCACCCAGAAGACCAAGACGAAGCGCTTATTGCCGGTAAGGTTGTGCAAGTCGTCCAAAAACCAAAATTTGCCTAGGCATCTCCTAGCGAAAACCAACGAGAGACTATTATAAACACGAAAGTGAGGGTAAATATATGCCAGTATCTACTACTGACGCACAAAACTGGGCCTCACCCGGAGCAAAAGATTCTATGGCGAAAACTTATGCTGCGGTTAA
>CAZEIU010000025.1:3709-11566 GCA_964512085.1 uncultured Candidatus Saccharibacteria bacterium | reverse complement strand
TCGAAAGTTACATTCCAGATAATGTGCAAGGTTTATTGGCTACGCACATGGGTGGGTTGGTACTATACTGTTTACGTTCTTACAAGCAACAGAATAATGGTAGTTAAACAAAGAGGTTTTTTCTCGCGTGAGGTGTCCGAGCTAAGTCTTCACAATGTACAGAATGTTAATTATAAAATCACCGGCCTACAAGCATCTTTATTTGGCTACGGCAACATCGTGGTAGAGACCTTATCTGGTGGTAAGCCACTGAGACTACGCAAAGTTACAAAGCCTGTACGTTTACAGCAAGCTATACTTGAGGTAATACACCGCACAAACTTAGACAAATAATGCAGTATTGGTGTATCATATATACATTCAATAATTAATTGGAGTATTAAAGCAAAGTTATGCCAAAAGATCCAGATATTAAATCGTCTGCTAAGAAGTCAGCAAGTTCTAAGTCATCTAAGCCATCAAAGTCTACTGCCAAAAAAAGTAGTGCTTATAAGTCAAAAACTGCCGCTGCCAAAGCCAAGATCTCACAAAAAAGCCTAAGCTTCAAAGATAAGCTCAATCGTTTAGGTGTTGATCCTAAGAAAAACAAAAAAACCATTCGTAATGTAGGTATAATTGCTTTAATATCTCTCTTTGTAACTCTTACAGTATTTGGTGTGCTCATATACAAATACAAGGTTGCTAATAGGGCTGTAAAAATAGCCAGTAAGGTCGTTCCTTATCCGGTCGCTAGTGTTAATGGTAATGTAGTATGGAATACTGCTAGCTATAACGATTATCTTTTTGAGCTTGCATCTGCACAAAAATATTTTGCCTCGCAAAACCAAGACTTCAACTCTGAGGACGGCAAAAAACAACTTCTGCAATTCAAAGAAGATCTCATTAAGCAACTAGAAGACAACTTGATAGTCTCTCAACAAGCTAGTAAATACAAAATTACCGTTACCAATAAAGAAGTAGACGATAAATTCAACCAATTAGTACAAGATGCTGGCGGAATTGACCAAGTAAAAAGAACTCTCGATAAACTATACGGATGGTCTACATCTGACTTTAAAGATAAAATCAAGCAACAGCTTGTACGACAAAAGCTTTCAGACAAAGTGTTGAGCGACCCAGCTCTTACTGAACCAGCTAAAAAACAAGCCGAAGACGTATTAGCCCAAGTGAATGCCGGTGGGGATTTCGGCGAACTAGCCAAAAAATACAGCGCCGATGGCTCTGCTGCTAACGGGGGAGACTTAGGATTCTTTGGCAAAGGCCAGTTGGTACCAGAGTTTGAAGCCGCAGCATATGCTTTACAACCAGGGCAAGTTAGTGGTGTTGTTAAAACTCAATATGGCTACCATATTATAAAAGTTACCGAGAAAAAGGACGATCAAGTAAGAGCTAGCCACATTCTTATTAAAGGCCCAGACTTCGATTCTTGGTTGCGAGATCAAAGAAACAAAGCCAAAATTACACAGTATTTCTATCCTAATTAGTAAAATCTCACCCATACTTTTTAAAGCAAGCACCGCAACTGCGGTGCTTGCTTTTATATATAAACATTGCTAAGCTTATAAGCATAAGAGACATACAATATGTTATTAAATAAAAAACACACTACATGGTCATCATTTCAATACTACGCCAAAGCTGCACAAGAAGGTAGTTTTTAAGCGTTTACAAAATAGTTTTTATTCAAAGCTGCCTTCTCGGGCAGCTTTTTTGATTCCGAGAGCACCTTAACAACCATCCACGAAAGGATAGAGTACATGCTGCTACCATATGATGGCAGGTGTCCATACGACAACACATTTGTAGATATAACTTATGGAGGTGAATACTCGATTTGGTATTGCCAAAATGGTCATGAGTGGAATACTATTGAAGCTATTTTGGTACCCGATAGGTGTAATGGATCGTTTAAATATGGTAATCAATACGATACATTCTGTTCTTTATGCCTGTGGTGTGGCCAATTAGTAGAACATTATCCATTCTTTCATCGCGAAATGGGTAATATGATGAAGTTTCATAGACTAAATCAACCACAAAACTTTGTACTAGAGGCTGGAGAGACTTTTTATTTTTCTGAGGCACGGCATTTTGGCGTAAGGGCGGTTAAGTGTAATGGTTGTCAAAAAGATTTACAAGATATAGATTTGGCACAAATAGTTACCGACAGACTTGGCAAAAGGCAGTTTGTCATTCACCTTGGTTGTTGGCACAGATTGGTCGATACCCTCGAGAGGAGCGAGTAATGGAGATATTTACTGCACGGCCAGACTATTCTGGTAGAATATCAGATGCCGCTAAAAATGGTTATGCATTTACCTTGCAGGCTCTAAGTAGAGACTTTACTCAGGCTTTGGCCGAAGAGTTAT
This sequence comes from uncultured Candidatus Saccharibacteria bacterium, assembly GCA_964512085.1. Classification (GTDB taxonomy): domain Bacteria; phylum Patescibacteriota; class Saccharimonadia; order CAILAD01; family BJGX01; genus JAUPVL01. The sequence goes on along the minus strand of CAZEIU010000025.1, from coordinate 9,197 downwards.
TAAGTGGGCCTTTTGTACAGTTTTTTGATTTAGGTAGAGGCGTGTACCAAAGATTTGAAGTCTTTGCGCCGCTATATTTCGACAGATCTACAATACAAAACTACCCACTTATGCGAGAGCTGGGGGATACTTTAGGTCAATTAGTGAGAGCTAGTGCGGGCAGATACAAAACATTAACGACATGGCAACCTAATGATGTTGCTATACAACGTTACAATGGGCGATATGATGGTATAGGTAGACATAGAGACTTTGCGAGTGATATTTATCTTATTGTATCTTATACAATTGTTGGTACAGGCGAACTAAAAATGTATTCAACACGCGAAGATCTTCATCCTTGCAAGGTATTACAAACTGGCCCGGGTAGTGAGTTAATTATGCGCGCACCCAAGCTCTTTGAGTCAGACCAAGACTTGCGCCCAACTCATTCTGTACCGCCACCTATTTGTGGACCAAGAATATCTTTAACATATCGTTTGGCTACCAAGCTAGGATTAAAGGGGTAGACCAATACAATACCAGACTCTTATGCTATGTAAGGGTCTTTTTATTTGTTCGTCATTGATAAAATATAATTAATTTGGTAGAATTATCAGGTTAGTCACAAATATATCCATGGGCTCGTGGTGTAGAGGCCTAACACGCCTCCCTGTCACGGAGGAGATCGCCGGTTCAAATCCGGTCGGGCCCGCCAGTTTTTGAGAACAACCGCGAGGTTGTTATTAAAAACTGATTGCCGATAGCGAATCGGCGAAAGAACAAAGTAGGCCGGTTAGCATGGACGTAATCCAAGCGCTATCTGGTAGGGCCCGCCAGAAAATGAATATTACCCAAAGGTTGTTTTTTATTTTCTGATGAATCTGATAGCTATTGAACCGGCGAAGCCGGTTAGTCAGAAGTGTAGCATTCTGCCGCTATCCGGTTAAATACATATATCTTTCTTATGCTTGAACATATTAATCAGCGGGTATACTATTTATACGACAGCCACAAACCAGAGAGGGTATAGATATGGCCGATGTACCTGCTACTAGAAAAGAAGTCTTAGTCCCAGAAATAGTTGAACAAGACGATAATCCTGATAGAGCCAGACTGCGTAACGAACTACGCTTGAGGCGTGAGAAAAGTGCAGAAGAAGGGCAAATAGACAATTCGTCTCTGTGGGCGGGTTCACCAATGTATTATTATTGTAAATATTGTGGTGTTCCAACCGATACAAAGTCAGAGACTTGGATTAACCCGCCTAAAACAGTCTGTGATGATTGCCAAACTCTTATAGAACTAGGTTGGCACGACGGGAATAGGCCAAGTTTTCCATACAAGAATTCAAGATAAACATATATTAACAGCTTGAAAGTACAAGCTGTTTTTTAATTGAAAAATTGTTGATTCAATGGTATTATATATGACGAACTTGCACCTTCAAAAAGGAGAAACCATTGTACATAGCGCTGTCACTAGTATTTCTGCTATTAGCAATTACGGTGCATGAGTACGGACATGCTAGAGCTATGCGAAAGCATGGGGTAGAAATTGAATTAATGGGAATCGGTCTAGGTGAAAGATTTGCCTTTAAGATTTTTTCCAAGCATCTGGGCTGTCCTATATATATCTCTCCTATACTTCTAGGGGCTTACGTAAAACCGTCATTAGCTGGAACAAAAAAGCTCAATGAGTTACCTTATCGTTCCCAAGCAGAGATTTATGGTGCCGGTATAGTTATGAATATTGCACTTTTTGGTATTCTTACGATTATTGATTTAATTATTACCGCTATACTCAGCGACTTGGTCATATCGAGAAAGTCTATAGCTATTATGGCTATAAGCGTAATTATACCTTTAATTATTGTGATATTTCGAAGGGTCTTTTCTAGCTACATAGCAGTAATTGCTGGATTCTTGATTGCTGGCTACCTCGTATTTAGTATCAATAGCTACGTAAACCCATCTTCTACATTAAATAACAGCTCCTCGCCATCTGACTACTTAGAAAGTACGAACCAATCGCAAGATAGTCAATCTTTTAGTCCTACCGAAGCTAATCAAGAATGGTTTTCACAACATCATGTCTACCAGATGAAAAGGTCAGAATTAATTCATCTAATTAATCAAGTAGTAGATGATGGCCCTGAAGGAATCAATATGAGCCAAGATAGTTGGACTAGTTTAACAGAGGATTTGATGGCCTATAGATCTTCAAAGTATCCAAGCCGTTTTTCTATCTGGGTAAGGCAAGCTAGAAATGTGAGCGACTATAATTTATTCGATTCTCCAAATGCACTTAGATGGATGCAAGAGCACCATGTAGACGATATGAGCCGTGAAGAACTTTATAATCTCGGAGGATCTGCATTGGCAACACGACCTTCAGAATTGAATGAAGACGAATGGCTTGATGTGACTTGGGTGGCCTTCTATATGTATAGTGCTCGATATGGCGATGAGCCACCGCCTAAGAGGCAAGTTAGTCCTGTGGGCGGACCTATTGCTATTGTAGAGTTGCTAGGTAAGTCCAGTAGTTTAGAAGATAGCATTATTTTTGCATTAAATCTAACTCTTGGCTTGGCATTAATTAATCTTATACCTTTGAGTATACTTGATGGAGGTAGAATATTTGATGCACTGCTAAGACTTAAAAGTGACAAATTGGCAAATACTTGGTTGAGGGTTTCTACGCTTGTGTTTGTTTCATTTATTGCTTTCGTACTTTTCTCAGATATATTAGGTCTATTTAATTAAAACCTTCTAGATTGATTTCTAGAAGGTATTTTAATAATATTTTTTCAACTTATCTTTTTAAAAAGCATAAGAAACTTGTTGACTTTTGAATACATTTTTGATACCATAAGAGTAACTTCAGAGGTGAAGCCATTAGTGTTTTACAAACACAAAAATAAATAATTAAATAAAAACAAATAGGAGGGCAACTAAATGCAGGTTGCAATGTTAACATATTATCAAGTCACAAGACCTCGTAAGGTCAAAGTGAGGGTTGTAAAAGCACATCATCATGTGCCTTATTTGGGTAGCGAAAACGTTATAGACGTTCGTGCTATGGCCAAAAAAGAGAAGACTCGCTTTGGTAGTTCTTTCTTCTTGAGCCCAAGCGAGCGCCAAATCACCGAGTATGAGTCGTGGCAAAAGCTATCAAAAAGACTCAAAAAACGTATGATCTAACCTCTATCTACAGATATAAAAAGATAAATTATGTTAAAATATGAGCTAGTCACGAAAGACGGCTCATATTTTTTTACGCATAGTTAAAGACTGAATAATTTAACAGATGTAAAGACGTGCCACCTTAGCTCAGTTGATAGAGCGACGCTTTCGTAAAGCGTAGGTCGCCGGTTTGATCCCGGCAGGTGGCTCCATGATAGGCAATTATTTATAAAAAAGTCGATAATGACGTATAATTAAGAGTAATCAATATGCAGACAATCAAAAAGATAACTAAAGAGCTCAAAGAACAAAAGTTCTTTCGAGATCCATGGCTAATAAGTATTTCTGTGGCTATTGTTTTGGGTAATATTTTTATTATTGTGTGGTCACTTACGCACATTTCTAAGACAGAGATAGAGATTCCGGTAAGATTTACTTCGTTATCTAATTTCGATCAACTCGGGGCTTGGTATAAATTGTACGAAATAGCTATTATCTCTGCCTTAATATCAGTATTTAATATATTTTTAGCAGTGCTGTTGCATAGAAAAAATCGCATTTTAAGTATATTTGTATCTATTGCAGCACTTATGGTAGTGATACTGGCTATTGCAATTCTAATAGGATTTACGGCAATAAAATATGGCGCAAACTAAGTCACTCTCTAAATCAAGATTAAAATTTTCTCCTGTTGGATTTGCCGACACTCGTTTGTTTTACAGAATATTTGAAATACTGCCAGGTTTGATTACTTGGATTTTTTTACTTAGCCCTATTTTATTGAGCTTTGTAATGCCTATTGCGGTAGCATATTTTATAATCGCTTTTGATCTATTTTGGTTGCTCAAATCTGTAAGAATGAGTTATTCACTTCTATTGGGTTATAGAAGAATGCGAGAGACAGAAGCAGTCAACTGGAACAATCGCTTGCATGAACTCGATCATCTAGAAAGCACCTTGAGACATGCTCAAGATCGATATGCTCGAGCAGTTGATCGCAAAGCTGGTAAGGCACATATAAAAAGCCTCAAACAAGAGGTAGAGAGGCTGCAGCTACTTGTAAAGCACGAAACTACTATACTACCACCCAAAGACATACATCATTTGGTTATTATGCCTCTATATAACGAAACGATAGATGTAATACGACCAGCTTTACAGGCTTTGATAGATTCTGAATATGATAAAAAGAAAATATTTTTTATCTTTAGCTATGAAGAGAGAGGTGGAGAAACTACCAAGCAAACAGCATTGGCGCTCGAAAAAGAGTATGCCAAGTATTTTGGAGAGTACAAAACCTACTGTCATCCCGATGGCGTAGTTGGAGAACTTAAAGGTAAAGGTGCCAATATAAGCTTTGCAGGCAAAAAAGCTCTCAAATTTATTAGGGGTAAAGGCATTTTAGAAAAAGATGTAATAGTTACAACAATAGACTGTGATCACAGGGTACATCCGCAGTATTTCAGTCGTTTAACTTATGCTTATTGTATTAATCCAAACCGCAAGCACAGTTCTTTTCAGCCTTTAGCGCTGTTTAATAATAATATTTGGGATGTACCGGCGCCTATGAGAGTAATTGCTACTAGTAATTCGTTTTGGGTGATGATTGAGAGCGTGAGACAGGGACGACTGCGTAATTTTGCCTCTCATGCGCAGAGCCTAGATGCTCTAATAGAGACAGATTTTTGGTCAATTACTAGCCCGGTAGAAGATGGCCACCAATTTTATAGAAGCTATTTTACTTTTAACGGTGATTATATGGTGGAGCCGCTATTTCTACCGATTTATCAAGATGCTGTACTGGCAAAAACTTATCGCAGAACTTTTTATGCCCAGTTCAAACAACTTCAGAGATGGGCTTATGGAGTGAGTGATTTTCCGTATGTAGTAAAAAGCTCAGTTAAAAACAAAAATATATCCTTTGGTAATAAAATGCTACAGATAGGTCGACTATTCGAAGGGCATTTTAGCTGGGCTACGGCGCCTCTTATACTTACTTTTGCTGCATGGGCGCCGTTATACTTAAATATATCTTTTAATAGGCAAGCTATTGCCCATCAATTACCAATAATTGCATCAAATATTTTAACACTTGCTATGGTTGGGCTGTTTGTGACTATATGGATAAGCTTTATAATGATGCCCAAAAGACCGGCTCACGTACGACGACATAGGTATATTTATATGGTATTGCAGTGGGTGCTCGTACCTATAACGGCTATAGTATTTGGATCATTTGCAGCAATAAGTGCTCAGACTCGATTGATGCTAGGTAAGTATCTTGGTTTTGTAGTAACCGAGAAAGCAGTGAAAAAATGATTTAT
>CAZEIU010000025.1:0-3699 GCA_964512085.1 uncultured Candidatus Saccharibacteria bacterium | reverse complement strand
TATTTGGTTGCACTACTGGCTTGCTTCGCTCTTACTTTTGCTCTGGTTCCGTTGGTTAAAAAAATAGCCTTTAAAATTGGTGCAGTCGATAAGCCACAAAAAGAAAGCCGAAAAATACACGTCAAACCAATGGCTACAGGTGGCGGAATAGCAATATATATAGCTTTTTTAATTACCACATTTATTTTGTTGCCAGAGCATAACTTGCAATATATTGGGTTGGTAATAGCCGGTACCATAGTGTTAATTGTAGGATTGGTTGACGATATTATGGGCCTAAATGCATGGCTAAAACTAGGAGTTCAAATACTCGCTGCAGTAATAGTATTTATTTTTTTTGGGATTAAGATAGAAGCTGTTAGTAATCCATGGGGTCAAAGTATTGTCTTTACTGACCCTAATCTAACTTTCAATATCCTTCGACAAAGTATTAGTATAAACTTAACATCTCTTTTTATGACGGTTTTTTGGTTGGTTGCAATGACCAATACTATTAACATCATTGACGGAATAGATGGTTTATCGGGCGGCGTGTCGGCGATAGCGGCTATTATTATGTTCTTTTTAGCAATTAGCCCAGAAGTACATCAATCTCAAGTTGCGATTATCTCTATAGCTTTGGCAGGCGGGTGTTTGGGGTATCTGATATATAATTTTCATCCAGCCAAGATATTTAATGGCGACTCTGGGGCTTATTTTTTGGGTATGAGTTTGGGAATAATAGCAATCTTTTCTGGGGCCAAATTGGCTACGGCTGCCCTTGTATTAGGAGTACCCATTCTAGATGTAGCATGGTCGGTGATGCGAAGAGTAGCGAGTGGCAGATCGCCTTTCTCGGCAGATAGGGGTCATTTGCACTACCTACTGCTTGATGTCGGGCTAACCCAAAAACAATCAGCGTTACTAATATACTTATTGTGTGCTATTTTTGGCGTAATAGCACTTATTGCATCACCCACACAAAAGATCATTGCTGTTTTTGCCATGGCAGTAGTTATAGTTTTGCTGTTTCTTCTGCTTACACTATTAAGACGCCGAAAGTCTTAAATTGAAGACTATATGATTGACATATCAAGAATTATTATGATATTATGTAGCCAAGAGGGCTAAAAAATGAATGGTAAGAACCTTCAAGAATTGATAAGTAATCTACAAGTGTTTTATAAGTGTCCATCTTGTGGTGCACAGTATAAACATGAAGATATTACGTTTTTAGGACGTGTAGACGAGCATTGCTTTATGCAACTTAACTGTAACGAATGTTCTTTGCCCATTTTGGCAACCGTGCTTCTTAGTACGCAGATAAAAAAAGGCGCCAAAGAGGCAATGCGTACTGTCAAAGTTCGTAAAAACGATTTGACAGCAGCAGAAAAACGACATTTTGCATCGCTTCCGCCAATTTCAAGTTCTGAAATTGCCGATTTACATCTTTTCTTAACCAAGCATCTTACCGACATTCAAAGCCTCTATTAAATTATTATGGAATCAATAACACTATCAGCCCGAACCCGAGAAGAGTTCGGTAAAAAACTTGTTGCTCACCGAAATAACGGCGATTTGCCGGCTATTGTGTATGGACAAGACAAAGAGAACGAACCAGTTTTTCTAAATGCTCATGAGTTTGGTAAAATTTATCAAAGAGCAGGTCAAAATACTATACTAGAGCTCAAGATCGATCAAGATAAATCAGTGAATATATTGATTCAAGATATAAGTAAAGATCCGGTAACAGAAGAAATTACTCATGCCGACTTATATCGAGTAAATATGAGTCAAGCAATTAGAACTAGCGTACCATTGCAGTTTGTGGGCGATGCGCCGGCTGTATACCAACAAGAAGGTACTTTGCTTACCAACATTGCCGAAGTAGAGGTAGAAACCTTGCCTGGTAAACTACCATCTAGTATTGAAGTAGATATATCTGGCTTAGATGATTTCGAAAAATCAATTCATATTCGTGATTTGAAAGTGCCTGATGGAGTAGAGCTATTGGTTGACGAAGAAGAACTAGTCTGTAAAGTAGAGCCCCCACGATCTGAAGACGAAATTGCTGCTCTTGATGAAGATATTGTAGAAGAAATACCAGAAGAAGAAGGCGAAGAAGGGGCCGATAAAGACTCTACAGAAGGCGAAGAAGGCTCTAAGCCAGAAGATACAAAAGAAGACAGTAATAAATAATAAAAGTAAAAACTCCTAGATTATCTCTCTAGGAGTTTTTTGGTACTTTCTGGCATATTATACTCAGGTACGTCTACATGATAGTTACCTAGCCATATTTTAGAGCCATAAAGAATGTAGTACATTGAACCATCAGGGCGTTGGCGAGTTTCTGCCAAATTTACGTTTCTTGTAGCTTTTTCGGCCTCTACTTCTATTACATACCAAATATCAGAACTTTGACCGATCTCATTAGTAATTTCTTGCCCTTGTACAAATCCAATAACCTTAATCCAGTCGCCATCTCTATTGGTCTTATCAAAGCAATACGGACCATCGGTAGGGGTCATCATACTGTAAGGAATGTAGTATTCACAGGGCCAACCCTCTGTAATTGCCCAATCTTTACCGCCAATTCTTGGAGCAGGGTTGAGCGGTAGGTAACAAGGTCGCCCCCAGCCTACAAAGTAATAGAAGTTGGGTCTTACATAGATTTCTTCCGTCGATCTGTGGCCATCCGTATTGCCATCAACCATTACGTCATCTAATCCGGGTTTATGACCGCTACGTCGTCGCAGGCGTTGTTTAAGGTGCTTTAGATTCATCTTGGCCTCTCTCTAGCTGTAGGTGCGCTAGTTAAAAATAATACACCATCACTAAAATAAGTCAATAAATTATAGATATATTCAATTCGGGTGTAGAAAATATTATTTCCGTATAAGTTCAACAAAGTGTTCGGTTAGTGTTTGTATTATATGGTTAATTTAGGTATTATAATTAGCATGAGGCCTGAATTTTTATTAACTCAAAAAATATATGATTATTCTACTATCTATATAGATATGGATTCTTTTTTTGCATCTGTAGAGCAGTTTTATAATCCAGAGCTTAGAGACAAGCCAGTAGGTATTGCTACTGGCACTACCAAAAATGCTAGTATTATAGCCGCATCTTACGATGCTAAACGCAAAGGTATATATACTGGTATAAAGGTAGGGAAGGCTATGCTGGTATGTCCAGATATTAAAATAGTTTATGATAGCCCCAACTCATACCGCAAAGTTCATAGAGAAATAATGGCAGTTCTAAAGAGTACAATATGTAATGTACATGCTAGAGGTATTGATGAAGCTTATCTAAAAGTACCATCGTATAGTCAAAAAGAAGATGAAGTTTTGGCTTTAGTAAAAGCAATAAAGTGTAACTTGAATAATTTGTATAATGAACATATTAATTGTTCTATAGGTATAGCAAGTAATATTTGGTTGTCAAAAATGGCAGCTAGTTTTCATAAGCCCAAAGGTTTTTTTATTATAAAAAAAAGCGACATCCCTAGTTTTTATAAATACCTAAGCCTCAAAAATCTCAATGGAGTGGGTTATCGGCTAGAAAAAAGATTTAATATGGTGCAAATATTTTCGCCTATAGATCTATACTTCTCGAGTTGGTCTGTATTAAGTAATCAATTTGGCGTAAATGGTCAAAAATGGTACCTAAGAATACGTGGCTATGAGGTAGATTTAGACGTATTTAAACATCAAA
>CAZEIU010000024.1:0-11811 GCA_964512085.1 uncultured Candidatus Saccharibacteria bacterium | reverse complement strand
CCCTAGAGAATAACGAAAATATTAAGCGACATAACATTGATATCTTTTTGCAAGGCTCGTATGCTAATGCAACGAATATACGAGGTGATGCGGACGTTGACGTTGTTGTTATGCTTCGATCATCATGGATTGCCGATACTAGTCGACTGCCTCTGCTACAGAAAATGGCTTATGACAATGACCATTCAAGCGCCACATATGGCGCAAAAGAACTAAGGGCTGATGCTATAGCAGCACTCGTAGGACGTTTCGGCTCAGACAAGGTAAATGCAAAAAATAAATGCATCCGCGTAGATAAATCAGAAGGTTACGTTGATGCGGATGTTGTGCCCGCCATACAACATAGGATATACACAAGTTACGATAGTATAACTAAAGGACGATATATTGAAGGTGTCAAAATCTTCACGCAAAAAGGACCAGTGATCATTAACTATCCAAAAGTTCATATAGCCAACGGTGAGGCAAAAAACATTGCCACCAGTAGCAACTACAAGCCTGCAGTTCGGCAATTGAAACACCTTAAGCGAAGGGCTGTACAGTCAGGAAGGGTTGACCCAAGCCATGCACCCGGATATTTACTTGAATGCATGACATACAATGCTCCTAATGAGGTCTTTAGTGACGATCACCACACAAGACTAACGGCCTTACTCGGGTGGCTACTATCAGTTGATTTTTCAAAATTCACTTCAGTGGATGGTATCCACGATCTTTTCGTCACAGATCCCGGTAACTTTTCACCGGTTACTGCAAAAAATGTTACTCGAGCGCTAGCAGAAGAGATGGTGAGCTGATATGAGTAGTGGAATGCATTCTTACGCAGTTAATATTGATCGGCTTCGTGCCTACATGGTTATCGGCCTTCTTTGCGCACTACTCACCCCGCTCGCAAACAACTTAATCGGTCAGATAGACGCCCTGGGTGAATTGGAGCCATGGATCAGCGCAGGTCCATCCTTCGGATTTCTATACGGGCTTTTATTTGTCATCTACAACAAAGCTGCCTGGAAAATAACGGCGCTGAAGTATATTGGGTTTCCAACCGTGACCAATATCAACGGCAAATACAAGGGTGAGTTAGTTTCTTCTTACAAGAAAACAACAATTCCTCTCGAGATTGAGCTAGTTCAAGATTGGACTAAAATGGTGATTTACACAACTACATCAAATGATACATCTCATTCTTATTCCTACACGGCCAGTCAATTTGATATTGATGGTAAGTCAACTAGATTAATTTACAGCTATAAAAACGATCCATTTAATGCTATAGCTGATAAGGATATGCAGCCGCACGACGGCACCGCTAATTTAGTTTTTAGGAAAAATGGCACTGTTAAGGGTACATATTTCAACGCTCGGAATCGAACCGGAACTATTACGCTCAAGAGGGTAGGCGTAGAATAAGGGTGTGTACACTCATCTAAAAGAGCGCCAGTACTATGAAGACCTGCACGACCGATTAACGGTTGATTATGCTCGCGATCACATCCACTACTACGACAATTTTCATGATGAGTTTAAACAAAAATTGCCTAAGGACGATAAAATCGACCGTCCTGGCAACGCTTTTCTGCTAAATATGTTCTATATGCAGACCATCGGAAACGAACTACTCCGGCGTTACGAAAATCGTGAGCAACAAATCAATGAATGGATTGCTCGTGATGAATCAAAAGACGATCAAATTGCCTCTGCGCGTCTCCATGAAGAGCCGCTGTGCAGTCACTGCAAAAAGCAAGGTCTCCGAATAACAGATAAATCACTCATGCATCGTAAAGAAAACGCCAAACATGACGACGCTGAAGAAGTATTATTTATGCTCAAGTGTCCGCACTGCGACAAAAATAGCGCATTCTGGGAAGATGGCACCGCTTGGAAGGTGAAGCGAACAGTCTGCCCTGAGTGCGGCACTGAAGTTACTCACAAAACTACCAAATCCAAGAAATTTATAACTATCACGTACAGTTGCCCCAAATGTAAACACAACTTCAAAGAAAAGTTGGACATTGGAGCCAAGGAAGAAAAGCCAGACCCAGATTTCGAAAAAGATCGTGCGCACTACTGCCTGTACGACAAAGAGTTTCGCGATCATTTGTTTGCTATTCGCAAAGGGCTTGAAGATATGGCTCGGCTTGGTAAAGAAATGAAAGAGAAGCAGGACAACAAGCACATCTATGATGCCGTAAAAGATATGAAGAAGCCAAAAATTGCCGAGTTAATACCACTACTATCAGAACCACTCGATAAGGCTGGTTATATAGAGTTTCACCTGGATAAACCCGAAATGGGTCGTGATATATATGTTGGCTTCAGTTGCCTGGATAGTAAATCTGATCGTAATGATTACGACAGCAGAAAGGCATTGAAAAAGCTAGTCGATAACGCGCTAGAGGACACCAATTGGCGACTTATGAGTGATGGCATTTCATATAGACTTGGTTACCTTAACGGCCGAGTAAGAGCATATGAGGCCGAAGAAGATCTGAAAAACTTAGTTATGAAGAGCAAGAAGTTGAAGCCAAAGCAAACAAGTAGCAAGGCTGCCGACAAAGGTGACGGAAGAACGTTAAAAGCACCAGATGGCACTGAAATTATTCTATAAACTGAGACATACCCGTTTCGTGTCTCATTTGTCCCATTTACCCCTGTAATCAAAGTTCTAGACCAAGACGCTCAGCCAATAAAAAACACTCGATTACATATATCGAGTGTTTTTTATTGATTTGGTGATATATCGCTACCTAATAAATGGGGCGTTTAGCTCAGTTGGGCTTGAGCTTACAAACCTGTACAGTGCTGCTGGTCGGTGTTTCTGACCAACCAAGCTTTCGCCGGTCGGCTCAATCAAACCAAGAGAAAGATATTTTTTGCGAAAATTACGCTTGTCGAGTTTTTGGCTAAGTATAAGCTCGTAAACATGTTGTAGCTGGGCAAAAGTAAAAGTTTCTGGCAGGATTGAGTAGATTGTATTGGTATAGAGAATCTTGGTGCGCAATCTCTCTAGAGCATAATTAACAATTTTGTCGTGGTCGAAAGCCAAGTCTTTAATGCTATCTACATCTTGTAGTATTGCTTGCTTGGCAAGCGAGATGTTACTTTGAGTGAGTTTATCAGCCGATACCAAGGCGTAGTAAGTAATTGACAATACTCTACCCCGTGGGTCGCGATCGACCTCGTCAAAAGTAAATAGTTGCTCTATAAATACACCCTCTACCCCAGTCTTATCACGCAGTATTCGCTTGGCGGTGTCTATTGAACGCTCACTCTCCCATATAAAACCTCCGGGTAGAGCTAACCTATTAGGAAATGGCTCTTGAACTCTTTTTACCAGTAGAGTCTTGAGTTTGTCTTGTTCTATCGTAAACACTACTACATCTATCGCTACTCTAATTTGAGCTAAGCTTTTGTTGAATTTAGTACTACTCATACCAGATATTATACACTTAATGTATTTTTTACGCAAATACCTATTGACATAGTGTATTTTTAACTCTAAGATAGATATAGATACTTAGTGTATAAATAATACTAACTATCAAATAACTATCAAATAATTGACAATATAAGGTTAGTTATGATAAAACTGTGTAGTTATTCGATACCAAGATATTATCTTTAAGTATCTGTTCATTGACAACAACCAACAACAAAGAAGGGACAGCAATGGTCACCGAGGTCGAGCAAATCGCCTTAAGAATAAACGGCGCAAAACGCCCCGAAGAAATTTTTGGCGAGCTCGAGGGTGACACTGCCTCTGTTCTTGCCAGCATTAAAGTTACATTTAGAAAACTTAGTCGAGCAATTCACCCTGATCGCAACGACAACTCAACAATTGCCACCGAGGCTTTTGCTAGGCTAAGTCAAATGCGTGACTGGGCTATTACACTAGTAAACTCTGGTAAGTACGGAGTTATGCCAACAGTTACTGTAAAAACAAGACTTCATAGTTATGAAGTAGGCGCTGAGCTAACGCCATGTGGCGTCGCAAATGCCTACCAGTGCACTATTGACGATACCGACGCTGGAGTATTTACTGTTGCTAGACAACCTGTTGACAACGACTTAATGCAAAACGAAGTGAGAGCTTTGACAATTTTGCGAGAAGAAATCAACCCAGGTGTACGTGGTTACTTACCTATGTTGCCAAGTCTTGTAGAGAGCCTAACTTATAGCGAAGGGGCCGGCGTTAGACGCCAAGCCAATATCTTTGAAGTTAGACCGGGCTATGTATCTATCGCCGATATTCTGCAAGCTTGTCCTGACGGTATTCACCCAGCCGACATGGCCTGGATGTGGCGCCGTTTGCTAGACATACTTGGCTACTGCCACTCCCGCAAAGTTATTCATGGTGCAGTTTTGCCTGGTAATGTGCTAATTGGCACAGGTGACGTGCATGATGTTGTGCTAACAAATTGGCAAGCATGTGTAAGAGATTTTGATACTAGCGGCAAATATATTGCCGTAGTAGAGACTGATTATCAAGATTGGTACCCGGCAGAGGTTATAGCAAAAGAAACACCTACGCCAAGTACCGATATTCTGATGTCGGCACGTTGTATGATAGCGCTGCTTGGTGGCAACCCCGTAACTGGAGTTTTGCCAGATAGTGTACATGCTCGAGAGCGTGGATTCTTGCAGTCTTGCTTATTTGAAAAGCTAAATCTGCGTCCTCAAAGCGCATGGCAACTACGTGAAGAATTTGGCAAGATGCTTGTAGAATTGCGGGGCAAGCTGCAGTACCGTCCCTTTTACATGCCGGCGTGACAGCGGCATAAAAAATCTGTCACAACGCCCATCCACACAACCCGAAAGGAACCACCATGGGTACCTCCAGTGCAACCGCCGACGACCTCAGGGCTAGGCACGCCTACCGTGCAGCGAGCGGAACGACGTTCGCCCACACCGCCGCAACTCGCAGTCGGCCACGGCACGAGCAGAAGATCCACGAAAGTGTGGACCCTCGGCGACTCAACACCGTTGGCGAGAAGGTGCGCGAGTGCCTCGACTCCACCGAACACCCCCTCACCGTCCCCATCGCCGTCGGTTTCGACGAGACCGGCTCGATGGGCAGCGCTCCAATGCTGTTGCAGGAGAAGTTGATGACCCTCAAGGGTGCCCTTCTCCGCGCCGGCTTGCCCGACGCACAGCTTCTCTTTGGGGCTTACGGCGACGGCAGTTACGACGAGGTGGCGCCGTGCCAAGTCGGTCAGTTCGAGTCGGGCCTCGAGATGGAGGACTGGCTCAACAACCTCTACCTTGAAGGTATGGGTGGTGGCAACGGTGGCGAAAGCCCCGGACTGCTGCTCTACTTCTTGGGTGCCCACTCGCGCCTCGACAGCGTGACCAAGCGAGGCAAGAAGGGCTATCTGATCCTCACCGGTGACGAGAGCCCTCTGCCCGTGGTGCCACGTGGCGAGATCAAGCGCTACATCGACGACGACGTGCAGGGAGACCTTACCATCGAGGAAGTCGTAGCCATGGCGAGGCAGTGGTACGAGGTGTACTTCTTCCATGTCAGGACCGGCGCGGCCGAGATGCAGGGCTCGCTGGGCGTCTGGCAGAAGCTGCTGGGCGAACAGTATGTCATTCCCACCCAGGGACTCGAGGACATCAGCGAGCAGATTGCTCTGCTCGTTGCTCGACTCGAGGGTACCGTCGGCTCTTACGCCGAGGGTATGGACCTACTCCGTGCGGCTGGTGCCGACCCTGATGCTGTGGCGCGCGCCGGCTCGGCGCTCGTGCCTTTCGAGGCACACGCCAACTCGGTCGCAACCGTGGCCGACAGCGAGGGATCGCTGCCCGAACCCGCCACCTCTAGTGGCACCAAGCGGCTCTAAGTCAGAGTCGCTGCAACACCTGGGCCCGGCGCAATACGCGCCGGGCCCTTTTACCAAGCAAAGATCGTCGTTCAAAGAACCGCCGAATCGAGAGAGAAGCAATGACCAATCATCGCGTCACCATAGTGACAGATATTGCCTTTGGTGATAGTGGCAAAGGCAGCATCACCGATTATTATGCTAGAGAACACGATGTAACCTTGGTAGTAAGGTTTTGTGGTGGTGCGCAAGCCGGACACAATGTTGTAACAATTGATGGCAAACACCATACTTTTAGCCAATTTGGCAGCGCTAGCTTTGTGACTGGCACTCATACTCACCTATCTCGATTTATGCTAGTAAACCCGTTTAGAATGTTTAAAGAAGCTAAGATACTTGAGTGTAAGGGGGTTAACGATGCTATTTACAGAGTCACTATCGAAGAAGACGCACTTGTAATATCACCATACCAAGAGGCTGCCAACAGAATTCGTGAGGCTTTGCGTGGCGCTGAGCGACACGGCTCGTGCGGTCATGGCATTGGTGAAACTATGAGTGATAGTATTGACTGCCCAAATATTGTCTTGCGAGCAAAAGACCTAGCCAGCCCCAAAGTAGTTTTGAAAAAGCTAGAGAGTATTCGTACATTAAAGCTTTCGCAGCTAGAGGAACATTTCGATAGCCTTGCTGGTAATGATTTGGTAAAACACGATATTGCAACGCTACTCGATACTACCCTTAGTACAATTGTAGTTGAGTTTTATAAGGTGTTCTTAGAACATGTACAAATTGTCGATTGTAACTACCTGGCGAAGCTATTGAACGAGAACCAACATGTGGTGTTTGAGGGTGCACAGGGAGTACTGCTAGATGAGTGGTATGGGTTTCACCCCTACACTACCTGGAGCACCACAACCAACGCTAATGCCGATACATTGCTTAGTGAGTGTAGTTATGATGGTGAGGTTAATAAGCTAGGGCTTTTGCGGGCTTACGCTACACGGCATGGTGCCGGCCCATTTGTAACTGAAGATGCCGAGCTTAACTCCTTACTTACAGACAGCAACAACCCACTTAACCCTTGGCAAGAGAATATGCGATTCGGTCATTTTGACTTTGTAATGGCCCGTTACGCCTTAGATGTTGTCGGACATCTCGATGGCCTAGTAATTTCTAACCTCGATCAGCTCTACGGCCAAGAGGAATGGTCGGCTTGCTTCGCATACCGCAATGCCGTATCTAGAGGTGGAAATAGACTAATTGACAGATTGGCTCGGTGTGAGGCGCCAGACCTTGACTATCAAGCCCGTCTTACTGAGAGCCTGTTTGGTATGACGCCCGAGCTAACCCAGTTATTCAGCGGACCATTTACAAAAGAATGTATTGCGCCATATTTAGAGCTCATTGAGTCTGAGCTTAACGTGCCGGTTGTGCTAACCTCTACTGGACCTACCGCCAACGATAAACTACTTAGAGTTTAAAAAAATACTACCCAACACATATTGTGTTGGGTTTTTTAATAGATATGCTTGAATAATAATATTCTTATCTGTAGAGTAATAGAAGTATTGGTACCTTACAGAAACGGGGCTGCTATGAGCAACACTTTGGTCTATTATGACGTTGATGAGCTGTTAAATGTTATTGAAGAACCGCAAAGGACACAGCTTAGAAAGTTACTAGATGATAACAACTGGAGGATTGTTCATGCTCCGGGATCTACTCATAATCACCAAGCTTGGCAAGGCGGATACAGTGACCATGTCTTAGAAATCTGCAATATAGCCCTACAGCTTTATCAATTTATAGTACTTACCGGCAGAATGAATTTGCTCCCCGCCAGCGAGCAATTTAGTTTGTCTGATGCATTACTGGTACTATTTTTGCACGACATCGAAAAACCTTGGCGAGTAGAATTAAATGACGATGGGTCTATTGCATTAGACGATGACGGAAAATTTGTAATTAAGCCCGACATGCTATCTAAAGCTAATCGTGAGCTGTTTAAGAAGCGATTGATTAACGAATACGAGATTGAATTGAGCGAAGCTCATTGGCACGCTCTTAAGTTTGTAGAAGGCATTAGAGACAAGGATTACTCGCCTGGTGCTCGCACTATGTCACCACTGGCGGTTTTTTGCCACACCTGCGATTTGTGGAGTGCTCGAGTGTTTTACGACTTTCCACTAACCGAAGGCGACACTTGGTCACCCATCGGTAGAACCCAGTCGTCGTAACCCACAAAGACATCGACAGAAAGAGGCTAACACATGGCCTGCAGCAAATGTGGCGACGAGAAGACCTGCCAGCATTGTGGAGGCAAGGGCTACTTCTCTACTCCCGCAGCTGTTAACTGCCGTCACTGTGGCGGTAGTGGTAAGTGCCCTAGCAATAACTAACTATTAAAGCCAATGTTTATCATTGGCTTTTTTACTTGTACTTTTTTAGTAATTGTGGTATCGTATAAATATTGTCCACCTACAACGGAGGGGAAATGGCGCAAGCCATGGCGGATGCAGTACCTTTGCAGCAAGAAGATCTTGATGAAGAATGCATTCACCTAATGCCAAGAGAATGGTGTGGTGTTTGTAAAAATGGGCTAACTAGCAAGAAAACTTATGATACAACATCAGAAGTTAGGGTGTTAGTTGAGGGTAATTATATTCCACACTGTGATCCATGGATGTGGAGTCCGGTTAATTCAAAAGAGCCCATCAATAAAATACCTATTAATTGCAAGTTCGTACACATTTCTGGCTGTTTCAGTAGTTGCCATATCCAGCAATTAGTTGATTATCTGGAAAATCTAGTAGCAATTGAAGTCACACCATCCGTTGCTCACGTCATAGAGAGCAACATCAAATGGTACAAACTTCTTGGTATTAGAATCATTGTTCGCTGTCGTTATCGACAGAGTTAATTTACTCCCCAAGCAAATGCTTGGGGTTTTTTGATATAATAATATTATGAAAGAAGAAGTAGTCTTAATTAACGAAAATAATGAGGTTCTTGGTACCGAAGAAAAGCTTACCGTTCATACCGGCGATACCAAGCTTCATAGAGGTTTTTCGCTTTTTTTGTTTAATAGTAAAAACGAGTTAATATTACAACAACGTTCTAAATTCAAAATTACTTGGCCAAAAGTATGGAGTAATACCGTTTGCGGTCACCCTATGCTTGATGAAACTCCAGAACATGCTGCGCAAAGAAGACTCAAATATGAATTAAATGTAGACTTAAACTTAGAAAAGTTTAATTTAATACTACCTAGCTATAGATACAAATATACGCACCTAGGAATTGTAGAGAACGAGATTTGTCCTGTAGTAGTGGCGCTTGCTGATATTGAGCCTCAACCAAACCCCAGCGAGGTAATGGACTTTCGGTGGGTAGATTGGCAAAGCTTTTTAGATGAAATTAGTAAGCCCAATAGTTACACCGAATGGTGTGTAGAAGAGTCGGGTTTGCTAAACAAAAATAATAAATTCAACAGACTAATAAATCAAAATCAACTGCTAGCTTCGAATTCTGTTTACTAATGGGCCGTACTCTGTATCTGATATTTGCAAGCTATGTTTGTCTTTGAGCTCTGATCTGATTTGGTCAGATTCGACATATTGTTTATTTTCTCTGGCATTATCATAATCAGTAATAAGGGCTCTTTGCTCTGAAGTAAGAGGTGTGCTATCAACTAACTTAATTGATAGAATCTCTTCAAATTTTGATATAGCCTTAAGCGTTTGTAATGAAAACACTTTGTTTTCTATATGCGAAAAGGCCGCTAGAGCTGCTGGTGTATTAAGATCATCTCTAAGTGCTGCAAAAACTTCTTCTACAAATTGTTCACTTTGTTTTGAGCTATCCTTCTCTGGCAACTGATTAGGCCAAGCCAAAACCATCTTATCTACATAACTTCTTAGTGCATTTAGTCTATCATGCGCAGACTGGAGCGAGACAGCACCATACTCCATTTGTGATCGATAATGAGCTTGCAAACATAGTAGCCTGAAGGCTAGCGGATCTTCTACGTCATCTATAGTAGTAAAATTGCCTTTGCTTTTACTCATCTTCTCGGTCTCGACATTTAAGTGCTCATTGTGAACAAAGAAGTTAGCTTGGGCGCCACCACATTGGGCAATTTCATTCTCGTGATGCGGAAACTTAAGATCTACTCCGCCAGTATGAATATCGAAAGGCTTGCCTAAATATTCGGTACTCATTGCCGAACACTCAATGTGCCAGCCAGGTCTTCCGGGTAAATTATCGCCCAACCATTCAAAATCCCAACTTGGTTCACCAGCTTTTTGAGCTTTCCATAATGCGAAGTCGCTAACTCCCTCTTTTTGGTCTTGATCGTCAGTTACTCTAGCTTGTGCGTCATAGTCAATGTTTACCAATTGGCCATAATCTCCACCCTGCTGTTTATATTGCTCGATACTAAAGTAAATACTACCATCCGAGACATAGGCAATCTTTTGTCTTAAAAGGTGCTTTATGAGTTCTTGCATTTTATCAATATGCTCTGTAGCTAAAACTAAGTGAGAAATGTCTTCTTTATCAATTCCTACTTTTGCTATGTCACCGAGAAATATGTCAGTATATTTTTGAGATATTTTTTTTAGCCCGATTGCTGGTTCGTCGTTAGGATAATCTTTTTGAAGTTTGGCTATCATACGATCGTCTATATCGGTAATATTCATTACCCAATCTACTTTATAGCCCTCAATAAGACGTAATACTTTTTGCAAGGTATCGACAAAAATATAAGATCGTAAGTTACCAATGTGAGCGTGATCATAAACAGTTGGCCCACAAGAGTACATCTTAACAATCCCTGGCTTAATTGGAGTAAATATTTTTTTTGATTTAGTAAGAGAATTGTATAGTTTGATCATAGCTAATTTTCAAAAACAATTTTACGTAATACTTCGGCCGAATGCCTACAATCTTCTAGAGCATCGTGATCGCCTCTAGATGGCAGGCCAAACTCTTTAAATGTTTCTTCAGATCGATAAATATCTCCTCTACCTTGCTTAACAAAATGTATATAAATAATTGGCCATAAATCTAAAATATGATAATCGTATTCCATCAGATCGTGCCCTATAGAATTCATCATTGTCTCAAGCATTTTCATGTCTAATAAAGTCGTAAAGCAACTTAAGAATAAATCGGTACCAAATGTATCTAAAAACTTCTGCATTACCTCTTGTTCTTTGGGCGCATCTGAAAGATCGTTTTGCGATATTCCATGCACTTTACTTGCCCGTGGATCGGCGTCGGTCATATCTTGGTGGATATAACTTACAAAAGATTTTTTTTCTTTGAGTGTAGTTTTGTCTAAAAGTACCGCAGCTAACTGAATAGGCTTGGCGTAATTAGGTCTACCATCGGTAGTCTCAAAATCTATCATTATTATGTCGCGTTTAAATCTCATATACATCTATTATAACTGAATAAGTATAAAAATACCCGAGATGTTCTCGGGCAAATATCAACTCAGGCCGATTGTCCAGCTAGGATAAGGATCGTCTTTAATGTCTACTTCATAGCCAGCATCCATATAATGCTTACGGACCAGTTTCATAGTATCGGGATGAAACGGAAAACTAATTTTGAAACTTATAGGCAAAACATATGCTTGTTGCCATAGTTCATACTCAATTATACCGATTACATGCTCTAGCTGAGTTCGGCGCTGAAGAGAAAGTTCTTTTAATTTATTTCGGGGCGTAATATCAGATACTCCTCTTTCTTCTCTTTTGCCATCCAAATAATCAAGCGGGAGTAATGGTCTAGTTTTTTTTGCTACAAGCCGTAGAATGTTCCTATCAAACTGAGTAACAGTCAACCATTCATTGCTAGTGTTCTCAATCTCCTCAATTGGTACCCAATAGCTTCTTAGTCTACTTTGGGCTGTATAGCGCCACGCATGGGGTCTGTCGCTAATTATTTCGAATACTGGCACCTGAATCGTTAGCTCTTCGTC
>CAZEIU010000023.1:0-12165 GCA_964512085.1 uncultured Candidatus Saccharibacteria bacterium | reverse complement strand
ATTAAATTACTTACCTTTTTAAATTTTCTTCTGTAGGACGACCACTTTCCTCTTACCGTCGTTCTATAAAAGAAAACTAAAGAAAGAAACCTACTTAGAAGATAGTATAGCACAGAATGGTAAAAAAAGCTAGTGCTATATACTTTTGCGACATTAGCTATATAACTAACTGTCTATATATAATCATATTTAGAATATATTTAGATATTTATAACGACCGGTAGTTCGCCACAACTTATCTAAAAGTAAAAAGCTCAGAGTCAACTCTGAGCTTGAAAGATTAAACTTAGGCTAGCAAAGCATCTATGTGCCGACGAACCGCATCCTCTAGCAGGTTTGTGTAAATAGTAGTGCCGCTACCGCCACCTGTCTTGGTAACCTTTATTGCATCTTTGAAATCCCAAACATCACCTATCCAAGTTACCTCTCTAAACATTTCATCGTCGCACCGAGTACACGGGCCACCAACCACAACCGAACCCATCTCTTCAAAATAACAATCAGCTGGCGGATTGTGCCAGCCAATCTTGCAGCGAATAAACTTAGCTACTCGACTGCGCTTTTGAGCACGAATAATTTTGAACCGCTGCAATTTAGCCGGCTGACCGCCATGCGACACAAGCCCTGCATAATCAATACTCATGACTGATCCTCTCTGTCTGGAAGTGTTGGGCACAAAATCTATAATATTATAATATATATAGATAAAAAATCAATAATTAAAATTTGCAAGAATCAAAAAAGACCTCCGAATTAATCGGAAGTCCCTTTTGGTGGAGCTGGAGGGAATCGCACCCTCGTCCATAAAGATTGCCCTACACATTCTACAAGCTTAGTTGGTTTGAATTTTGTTTGAAAAGATAGTTGAAATATAAACCAACAAACAGTCAACTCGCTTTTTAGAGCTAAAGCCTTAGACAAAACCCACTCTAATAGGAAGAGTCGCAACCAGATAATCGACGCTCTCTACCCTATCTGGTATGAGATAGAAAACGGCATAAATCAATTAAGCATATGCTGGCGCAAAGCTTGGCATGCTAAAAGCAGCTTTCACTTTGCTAACAAAAGTGTTTGCACTTATGTGTGGTGGAACAGCTAACGTGTATTCCAGACCGGCTTGCTAATGTAAGTCAAAGTACTCTATGTCGAAGCTAGTCAGCCCCATAAGTAGATATTCTACTGTTAATAGGCCAATTTGTCAAGAGTGGTTATGGTTATTGTTTGACAACTATAAGATATAAAACTATCATAAGCATAATAGTTTTAAAACAATTTATGACAAAAGCTAAATCTAAATCATTAATAAATTCAAAAAAATTAAACACACCAAAGTGGTTAATATTTTTGCTTATCGGTTTCCTAATGATAATAGGGATATTTTTTGTATATCGTAGTCTTGCATCGGGTCAGCCAAATCTTAGATTTCAAATTTTAAAGAATAATGCTTGCACTAATGTGGTAGGCTCACAGGATTCAGTAGTTCATGTAAGAATATCTCGTACTACCGGAAATGAGCCAATTAATAATATCTCTGTATATGTCGATAATAACCCTGTACCCACTACCCCGAACACAATTAATGGCCCGACCACTAATTTAATGATTGCCAGCCCAAGTCTCAGTACTTCGCCATCCAACCATAGAATAACTGTAAAAGGCACAAAAGGCACCAACCAAGTCGAGTTTAGCCCCTACTGTGAGAGCAATGGCTCGACGAGCAATAGTGTACAGGTAAACTCATCTAATACTCCACCGGCAGATACAAACAATAACGGCAATACTGAATCATCGAGTAACAATGTAACCTACTGGAATCTTAACCAAAGTAAGTATTTCAGAGTGTGGGAACAAGCAAATGTCTACGATATGGCAAATTCTAATGTAGTAAAAGTATTAAACTACCCAGACAGAATAGAAGTAACTAGATATGCAAATTTGAACGGAGCATACTTTTTGATAATAAAACCTTCATTGTCGAACAGTAAAAATTTAGGAGTCTTTGCAAATAAAGCATATGAGATAGATAGTAATGGCAACCCTAAAAACGGACTGCCCTTACGAAATGGCATGCCCCTATCTAGCCACCGAACGTCTGGTGGTGAATGCACGAGTTCAAGAATATGGTATGAAGGATTAAATAATAACTATGTGGCTGCAATTCAAAGAATCGAATTGCACCTGGGTAGAGAGGTGCCATTAGTGACTGCATATAGAACTTACGATGAACAAGTGTGTTTATACAATAAGTACAATGGCACAGGACAACCAGTTGCAGCACCCGGTACATCAAACCATAATAAAGGTTTAGCAGTAGATGCTAATAGAGATTGGCTCAATAGCAACTCTGGCCTTCGCCAAACTTTTAGGCAATATAATTTATGTGAAACTGTAGCCAACGACCCGGGACATTTCGAACTTTGCGGATCATTTAAATAATCTAATTTTAAATCTTAGAATTTTTGTAATCGGCAATTTCTGAATAATACATATCGTCATATTTTAACCAGGTGTCACGACTATCATGATGCTTGATAATTTCTAAACTCTTGTGTCCATATTGAGCCAACAGTATCGGATCTTGCATTGCTTTACCTAATTGGCGAGCCAACTCATCGCTATCACCTTCCCTAAATGTCTCGCCGTTTATGCCTTTTTGAGCCAATTCGGGCAGAGCACCAGCACTACAAGCATAAATTGGTAGCCCAGCTGCCATAGCCTCAAGAGTAACAATACTTTGCAGCTCAACCGGTGAAGCAATAGCAAACATATCGCTTATGGCCAGAATTTGCTTTTTGGTCAATTGTCTTCTCACAAAGCCAGTAAAAATAACTCTGTCAGCAATTTTGAGCCTCTTGGTAAGTTTTTTTAGCCGTGACATAGCATTGCCATCGCCTACAAGCACAAGACTTATGTCGTAGCCCTCACGAAGCTTAGCAATAGCTTCAATAATTACCTCAACTTGCTTTTCAACTCCCAGTCGCCCAGCGTAAACGCAAACAAATTTTGTTTTTATACCCATTTTATCTTTAATTTTCTGGCGCTCTAGCGCTGAGAGCGATAAAGCCTTGTTTGTACCCAGGTCTAAACCATTCGATATAACATAGCTACGTACTCTTAGGCCATTTTGTTTGAGATAATTTATGCCGGTTTTTGTAGGTGAAACAACCGCATTTGCTTGATTGTAAAAATGTACTATACGTCGCCAGCCAAAAGTATTAATCAAGGTCGTAGCCTCTCCCAAAAAATTAATGCCTGTAGTAAAGCTCTCGGGCATGAGATGACTGCCTGCAACTACTGGCACACTATTTTTTTTAGCAAACCTTAGCATGAGCTTGCTAGATGGGAATGGGTTGTTGACATGTATTATATCTACTTGGTTATCTTTTTTACCAAAATGGCTTTCTATTTGAGACTTGGCAAGTAGAGCAAAACGAAGATTTTTTTGAATAGGCAATCCGATTGATTTAATTCTAAAAATATCATAACCTGCCGAATCTTTAACTAGTTTAGGGCTAGATTGATTTTTCTCTGCCGGAGCAGCCACCGTCACTCGCCAGCCTTTTAGTACCATATTTTTAGCCATGTTTTCGGTTACGGTCTCTGTACCGCCTATGCTTGGCTTAAATAAATCAGAAGCGATTACTAGGTGTTTCATAGCTACATTATACTCTAGTGCTAGGTCTGTTATACTTGTATCAAATGAAAAAAATTTTAATTTTATCTACCAGCTACGGCCAAGGGCATATGGCTACAGCCAGAGCGATGCAAGAAGCTTTAGAATCTATTAGTAAAGGCAAAGTTGAGACCGAGATAGTCGATCTAACAGAGACAATCAGTGCGTTTTTAAATAAAACATCTAAAAGAGCCTATGAGGATACCACAAAATACGCCCCTTTTTTGTACAAGCTATTTTTTGATAGCACCGACTTTAAAACTCCAGTACGTGCGTTTAACGAAATTAATTATCAACTTAATCGAGATAAGATTCTAAAGCTATTTAAAGACAAAAATCCAGATTTAATAATATGCAACTCGCCACACTGGCAATATATTGTATCGCTAGCAGTAGAAGACGAAGCCAAGTTTACTCCTGTAATATCAGTAATAACCGATAACATTACCCTCCATGCCTCTTGGGCGGTAGGAAACTCAAACTATTATATCGTTCCTAATTCAGAAACTGCAGATACATTGCAACAACTTAATATAAATAAAGACAAGATATTTGTACTTGGTTATCCCATCAGCCAGAAGTTCAACGATAAAAAGTTCAACAAGGCAGCTCTACTAAATAAGCTTGGCTTATCAGATGATAAAAAAACAATACTTTATTTGGCAACCACCGCAAAGCTTAGTTACGCCAAGAAATTAATTGACAACATAAATACTCTTTTGCCTAATGCTCAACTAATCATTGTTACTGGAAGAGATTCTCAGCTTTACTCCAAACTAACTAAGTATCGATCGTTAAACGAAACACTTGTTAATTGGACCGACGAGATAGCTAAATACATATTATCTTCAGATGTGGTTATTACTAAAGCTGGTGGCAGTACGGTAATGGAATGTATTGGAGCTAATAGACCGGTAGTAATTAATAAAGTAATACCTGGCCAAGAAAAAGGCAATGCTCTCTATATAAGCAAGCATCATCTAGGCTTGGTAGAAGAAAATCCGCTTGATGTTACACTAGCAGTTCAAAAGATATTAAATAATCTTAACACCTATAAAAAACATCTCACTAAAAACAGCAACCCCGAAGCATCAATTGCAATTGCCAAGTTTATTATCAATAAACTAAATTCATAATAAGATGATAAAAAGAGCTATGAATGATTTGTCGCTAAATTAGCAATTTTCTTACTAGCACCAATATGTTGATTTCTAATTTTTTCGTACTTGTTGCCGCCTATTTTTACTCTGCCATTTAAGATATCTTCGGCTGCATTACAAGCTAGAATGTTGGTAGAGGCCCACACGCCAGCTAGATTTTCTACCACATACATGAGATTTCCTTCTTCTTGGCCAGGTAAGAAATCATAAAGTACAATTGGCAGTCGAGAAACTATCCCTTCTACTATCGTACCGGGACCAGCCTTGGTCAATAAGATATCAGATGCGTGCATCATATCGGCAATATCGTCTCGAAAACCATATACATAAACTTGTTTAATAAATTTTCTAGATTTAAGACTGGTAAGTAAGTTGGTGTTTCTACCCGCCACTACCGCCAAATTCACATCATTCTTTAACCTATCAAGTTTCTTTACTAGACTTCCAATCTTACCCATTCCATCACCACCGGCCATTATAAGTAAAGTCGGTTTATCTGTGCCCCATCCATATTTTTGTTTGAGTTTATTTTTATCTTTTGGTAATTGTGAGAATTTTGCATCGACTGGCAACCCGACAATTTTTAGCTTGGTAGAGCTTATGCCAAAGTTACGAGCCCTAGAGTAAGACTCTAAGCTTGGTACTACTATAAGGTCGTTTCGCTTATCAAACCACATTGGGTGAGCTGTCACCAAATCAGTCACAACTGTAATAAATGAGATACCACGATTTTGTTTTCTTACTTCGTGTAGATAAGCATTGGCTACAAAATGAAAAGAAAGTATGACATCTGGCTTATACTTATCTAAAACTTCTTGAATTGTTTTTTTGTATAGCCTACCGCCTGCCTTAAGCGTAAACTCCGACTGTTTACTGCCCTCTGTGAGCTTAAAAATAGTGCCCCAAGCAGATTTAACCTTAGTAACGGTAGCATAGAATTTGGGCATATTATTGATAGGCCGTGGGGCGTTCTCAAAAATGTCATGATGAAATACTTCTACATTCGATTGCTTTTCTAGTTCGCTTATAACAGCCAAGGCTGCGGCTCTATGCCCTCCTCCTGTTCTAGCAGACAAAACCAATATTTTCTTAGTTTCTTTACTCATGTGTTATATTATCGCATTTTTTGCGACCATTGGTAAATGCTGGTACCATAAGAGGTATCTATGAATCCCTCAAATTCTTACCACCGCAGCACGCCAAGCTCAGATCAAGACAAGAACAATTGCGCCAATATAACGCCTTCTCACAGGGGTATTAAGCTAGATACTAGCGGTATAGAAACCGAAATGAGAAGAGACTACCTGCACGACAACTTAGTCATTATTGCCCCCAATAGAGGCAAAAGGCCATATGACACTAAAGATTTTGGACACACCTTAATCGAGACAGCAAAGAGCCCCCGACTTGATGAGAACACTTTTGTATCAGAGTTAAAGAATAAAAACGGTAATTGGATTGTAAAAGTAGTTGAGAACAAATTTCCGAGTCTTACTCTTAACAACCCTAGAGCATATGGCAAACAAGAAGTCGTAATCGACACGCCAAGGTCAAATGTATCTTTTGGAGCATTAAGTCCCCACCAAATAAGAGAAGTGCTTGAGGTTTACATACAAAGAACTAAGAGCTTACTGCATCAAAACGGCATAAAATACGTTTTGGTTTTTAAAAACGATGGATATGAAGCCGGGGCAAGCCTAGCTCATGCACATAGTCAAATATTTGCCATGCCAATTATTCCTCAAAAATATCAACACGAATCAGATCTAGTAGAAGAATACTTCAAAGAAACCAACAAAAATCCTTTTGATGACATAATCGATTTTGAGAAAAACCAGCATAGTCGCGTTGTATCCGAAAATAAACAATGGTTTGTGTTTTGTCCTTATGCCAGTCAGTGGCCTTTTGAACTATGGTTTTTACCTAAGCGACATTTTGTAAATTCTATTGAACTAGACTCTTCTGAACTTGAAAGTCTATCTGAACTATTAAAAAAATATCTGAGTAAACTACATTCTAACGGTATTAGCTTTAATATGTATTTGCAAAATGGCGTGAGTGATAATCATAGATTTGGCATAAAAGTATGTGGAAGATCTAATATCTGGGGTGGCCTAGAGGTCTCGACTGGAATAGTAATTAATACCGTACCGCCAGAATCAGCAACAAAATGGTATAAATCTTAAAAACTTTTTGTTCAAATGCTTGTCTTTCGTTTTTTATTCGTATAATATCTAAATTATTAGGGGGTAAAAATGTTAGCAAGTGTCCAAGCAATTAGTCATATAGGCCTAGATAGCCAGCTGGTAGAAGTAGAAGCCGACATGCACAATGGATTACCAGCATTTATCATCGTAGGTCTAGCCAATAAGGCTGTAGACGAGGCCAAGGAGCGAGTAAGAGCCGCTCTCAAAAACTCGCGCCTACACTTACCACCCAAACGTATAACACTCAATTTGGCGCCTGCCGATTTACCAAAGAATGGATCTGGTTTCGATTTGGCAATGGCGGCTGGCTTATTGGTAGCAAGCGATCAGATTAAAAATATTGAATCCGACTGTGTATTTTTTGGAGAATTAGCCTTAGATGGATCAACTAGAGCTGCGGCTGGTGCCTTGGCGACCGCCCAAGCAACTTCAAAGCTAGGACTTAAAAAGCTTTTTATATCATCTGATATTGCCATGCAGGCTGCTGTAGTTAAAGATATAGAAATTTATCCTGTCAAAAACTTATTTGAATTATATCAACACTTCTTAGGAGAAAAACCAATTAAACCTATCAAAAACTATGGTTTTAAAAAAGAAAAAATAGTTGCCGAAGTCGACTTTTCAGATATATATGGTCAAGATCAGGCCAAACGAGCAATTGAAATCGCTGCAGCTGGCAACCACAACATATTAATGTCTGGGCCTCCGGGGTCTGGCAAAACCCTACTAGCAAAGTCTCTTGTAGGTCTCCTGCCTGCCCCATCCCATCAAGAAGCATTAGAAATAACCCGAATACATAGCTTGGCAGGTATTAGTAAGGATAAAATAATAAATTACAGACCTTTTCGCAGTCCGCATCATACCGCCAGTGATATTGCTTTGATTGGCGGTGGCCAATGGCCAAAACCCGGCGAAATAAGCTTGGCCCACCGAGGCGTACTCTTTCTAGACGAGCTCGCCGAGTTTCCTCGACACGTGCTCGAAGTGTTGCGACAGCCCCTAGAAGACGGGACGGTGACAGTAAGCAGAGCTTCGGCTTCATATCAATTTCCTGCCAGATTCTTGTTGATAGCAGCACAAAACCCCTGCCCTTGCGGGTTTGCTGGCGATCAGCATCAGCTATGCAGTTGTTCGCCAAGTGCGCTGAATAGATATAAAAATAAAGTTTCTGGACCGTTACTAGATAGAATTGATTTATTAGTGACAGTCAATAAAACAAAAACTCACCAGCTACTTAAAGGTAAGAGTAAGGAGTCAAGCCGTGAAGTATACAAAAGAGTTAAAAGTGCTAGAAAGATTCAATATGAAAGATTTTGTAATTCAACTTCTAGAACCAATAGTGACATGAACAATAATCAGATAAAAGAATTTTGTCAGCTAACTCCCGAGCTAGAACAGCTATCAAAACAGGCTCTAAATACAATGAACTTAAGTGCCCGAGCCTACATGAGAGCCCTTAAGGTGGCTCGTACTATAGCTGACCTAGAGAACTCAAAAGACATTTCTACCAAACACTTCACAGAAGCACTACAATACAGAGTTCAAAACGCCACTGTTTAAAATTTAAACAATGAATATATTCTCAAGCCAAAGTTAGTTTTTTCTAACAATAAAAATATTACTATATAAACCGCCAATATGATCCCAATTAGCGATATAGATCTGACAATATCAGACTTAACATAGCTGTCTGTACTCATTTCTTCTAATTTGTTACTACTAGAATTGATGTTTTCTGAAGCCGATCGCTCATTCCTTACATCTTCAGTAGTAATTTTATCTTGATTCTCAATAGAAGATGTTTGTTGCTGTCTGGCTCTTTTCTGAGCCTTGCTTTTTCTATGTTTTTTCTTTTTTGCCATAATACTTTGGTATTTTACCTTTTTTTTCTTTGTATTGCTAATTCATCTGATTAATAGCTATAATAGCAGTTGGAATATATATGACAATTATAATTATTTTATTTTGCATTACCCTGTTGGCATTTGGTTTTACACTTTGGCGCTTTTTTGAATTGCAAAAAAAATACGGACAGTTTTTGGTAGGGTCAGAGGCAAAAAAAATTGAGCTTACTCTCAAAGATTACTCCAAAGACGTCAAAGATGCACTTGGTAAACTTGATGAGTTGGCCGAATTTACAGCCAAAATGCACAAACAAGCTCAATTTGCCATTTGCAAGCAAGCACTGATTAGATTTAATCCCTTTGGTGATACCGGCGGAGATCAAAGTTTTGTACTGGCCCTTCTAGATAACAAAAACAATGGAGTTATCGTGTCGAGCGTTCATGCACGCACCGGTACTAGAGTGTATGCCAAAGAAATTTCTGAAGGACTAAGCAAATACAATCTGTCAGACGAAGAGACGGTCGCCCTACAGAAGGCGCTCAATAGTAAGAAAAAGCAAGAACAATCATAAAAAATGTTTAAGTGGATTAAAAAAACACGTAGTACAATTCCATATAACGATTTTGCGGAGTACTATATTGGCTCTGAAGCAATAGTTAAGGGTAATTTTAAGACCGATCAAGATATATTTATAGATGGTAAGTATCAAGGTAATATCAACACTACTGGCGTGGTGGAGTTAGCAAAAAATTCCAAGGTTAATGCCAAGATTAGGGCTCGTAGTACTGTAATAGAAGGTTTTTTTGAGGGCAATGTAGTTTCTTCAGAAGAGTTAAGAATTACTAGTTGCGCTACTGTAAATGGCGAACTAGAAACTTCAAATTTGATTGTCGAAAAAAATGCCATAATTAATAGTAATATTAAAATGTTGAGATCAAAATAATGTATACATTCTTATTAGACAAAAGCGCCCAAGACTCAAAAAGTCTTCAAGATTATTTGATAGAGTGGAAAAACAAAAATAATGTGCGATCAGAAGACTTTATATTAGACAATGTTGATAATATTACATCAATAATGACTAAAAAGGGCGAGAATTACTCTACTATCATAGCAGTTGGCGACACAAAAACTTTTGAAATGATAGTGAGTATGGCTAAGTATTATAAAACTAATGCTGTATTAGGATATGTGCCCACTAACACCAGCACTCTAAGCAAGCGTCTTGGTCTAAAAGACTACAAGCAAGGCTTACAAGTAATATCTCAGCGAAAAATAATTGAACTGACTGCCCTATCGTTAAACAATCGGTTCTTTTTGTTTGACTTTGAGATTATCTTTAAAGTTGATAATCATAAAAAAGCCAATGTTAAAATATTAATTGACGATAACGTGCAAATAGACCTTACGGGATCTACTCTACAACTGCACAACAGAAACCAAGAAGTTACACCTCATTCTACTTCTATACTAATAGAGGCTTTTTCAAACGAGACTCCTTCTACGCCAAAAAGTCCTCTAATAAAACTCGGTAACGCCTCTAGATTACCTAACAAAAAGTCTCAAACTAACGTATTACAGCTAAGAATGCCTGCTAATTATGCAGAAATTAACACCGATGTTGAGCTATTAGATAGCTATGGTGTAGCACTTAAGGCACCGCTCAGAATAGGTCAACACAAAAAAACCATTAGGCTGATCGCAAAAAGAGGCCAAGAAATACAATCTATAATGTCGCCAGGGTTGATTTCTTGATACTGATATGATAATATTGTCTGGAGCTTAAGGAGATAAATATAAAAAACCAGCGTTTTCGTCTTAATCATGAAATATCTGCATCAACTGTTCGACTTTTAGGAGCAGAGGGTGAACAGCTCGGTTTAGTGAGCCTTAATGACGCTCTTAAAATCGCACAGGATCAAGGATATGATCTAGCGGAAGTATCTCCATCGGCCAAACCCCCTGTTTGCAAATTGCTTGATTGGGGTAAATACAAGTACCAACAAGAAAAGCAACATCAGAAAAGTCGCAAAAATCAACAAAATGTTGAGATTAAGCAGATAAGAATGGGCTTAAAGATTGGCGATCATGATATTGAAGTTAAGCAGAAGGCTGCAAAGAAGTTCTTGCTTAACGGCAATAAGGTAAAAATAACAGCGCGCTTTAAGGGTCGAGAAATGACTCATCAAGATCTTGGCAAACAAGTTTTAGATAAGTTTTTTCTCGGTCTTGAAGATATTGCATCTAAAGAAACCGAACCTAGCCTTACAGGTAGAGACATGTCTCTTATTCTCAACCTTAAAAAAGGCCTAGATAATAAAAATATAGAATAATTATATAATTATGCCAAAGCAAAAAACCAACAAAACCATGAGCAAGCGAGTTAAGATTAGCGGAAGCGGCAAAGTTTTGCGTAGAAAAGCCACTCGCGCTCATAAGCTTACTCTAAAATCAGGTGCACGTAAGCGCGCCTATACGCTCGAACACGGTATGGCTAAGGGTGATAGTAAAAATGCAAAAAAAATGGTAGGAGCTAAATAATGAGAGTTAAAAGAGGTGTAACCACTCACAAAAGACACAAAAAAGTCTTAAAACAAGCCAAGGGCTACAGCAAAATACGCCGCAGTAGCTATCGAAAAGCCCACGAAGCCGTTTTAAAAGCTTTAAGCTATCAATATAGAGACCGTCGTAATAAAAAACGTGATTTACGATCTCTTTGGATTACTAGAATAAGTGCAGCCGCAAAACTTAATGGCACTAATTACTCTACCCTAACTGCCGATTTAAAAAAATCTGACATTCAACTTAATAGAAAGATTTTAGCAGAACTAGCAGCTAACCAGCCAAAAACTTTTGAAGCCATAGTAAAAGCTACAAAATAATAGATACTTCAAAAATATAAAAGACCTGCCCTAGATAGGCAGGTCTTTTATATATATTTCTAGCTATACCCAAGTACTACAGAGCCTTCAGGGCTTGTATAGGGCGCTTTCTAGCAGCTTTTACAGCTGGGGCTACTCCAAACACAACTCCTACAAATAAACTTACTCCAATAGCCAGCATAAGCGCTTTAATACTAAATACCGGTGTAATGCCAGCAAACTTTTCTATTATTTTACCCACCAAATAGCTAAGTCCCAAGCCCAGCAAGCCGCCTAGTACCGATAAGATAATTGCTTCAATCAAAAACTGACTTAATATGTTTCCGCTAGTTGCCCCAATTGCTTTACGAATACCAATTTCTCTGGTGCGTTCACTTACCGATACCAGCATGATATTC
>CAZEIU010000022.1:0-12316 GCA_964512085.1 uncultured Candidatus Saccharibacteria bacterium | reverse complement strand
CGCGCGTCGTTTGGGACGATGAGGTCGAAGGTTCGAGTCCTTTCACCCCGACCAAAGTAAAAAGACCACGAAAGTGGTCTTTTTACTTTGGATAAATGTCTTATAAAGCATAAGTAATGTATAATATTTGCATATATATCTTTGGATCTTATGACAATAACCGATAAATTTTATCTTCAATTCAAGTTTAAAATAATTGCTATATTATTGATATCTTTTTTAGTATGCATGCTCGATTTAAGTCATGCAAATGCCCAAACAGTATTCACTGCTGGACAAAGAGAACTCATTGTCAATAATACCACTCGTGATGCCAAAGACTTAGATTTTTGGCCTGATTGTGGTGTGAATGCTATATATACTGCCCCAGGAGAATATGATTTCTACGGCTGTAATTCTCCCAATACAGCTATCACTCATGGTACATTAACGGATCCTGCCAACACAGTTAAAAACAGTCATCTAGACATCTTGAACCCTATTCAACCAACAAGTTATTTTGGCGCAGGCAAGCCTTATAAAGACCCTATTACTGGTAATATATTGTTATTCTACTTATCAGAAGACGAAATTCCCAATACAGGTGGCCAATTTACAGAATACATAGGAGTAGCTGTATCAAAAGACAACGGAGTAACATTTACCGACACTGGTAGAATTCTGAGTGCAGAACTGACTCCTAATGACCCTGATAGAACTGAGAGTATTGGTTTGACTGCAGGGCCACCACTTGTAGTAAAAGATGGTTATATATATACATTTTATACTGACTGGATGGAAGATGGTACGCCAGTATGGTTGACAGCAGCACGAGCAAACCTAAGTGATCTGTTGACAAATGCAGATAATATGCAAACTACTAATTGGTATAAGTATTATAACGGTGGCTTTACACAGCCTGGCCTTGGCGGTAAAGCTAGCAGTATACAAACTGGTAACCCAACTGGATATATAGAAGACGTAGTATATAGTCAAGATCTCAATGAGTATATAGCAATATTTAATGGAACTAATTCAAATATATTCGTAAATCATACTGCTGACTTTACAAGCTGGACAAACTCACGCCAGCAATTGACCGATACTCCTTACCCAGACGTCAATAGAGCGTATATGTCTGTGTTAGATGATACTCAAGACCCTAAAATTGTTGAAGGTAATAGCTTCTGGGTGTACTACACAGAAGGTGAGAGATTTGGCGGCCCAGTTGGATTAGAAAGGGTACAGGTTAGTTTTGCCGATGTGGTAGCAGGTACAATAGTAGTCGACTCAACTGCTGACACTACTGTAGATGCTGATGGAGAATGTACCTTAAGAGAAGCTATTATCAACGCGAATGCTCAAGGTGCCGAGCTCTCTGGAGGGGATTGCGCACCTAGCGCTACGGGTACTAATACTATCAACTTCAATATAGCTGGAGGCTGCCCTCAGACCATTAGCCCATTATCTGCCCTGCCAGACATTACAAGTAGCGTAATAATAAATGGCTATAGTCAAACTGGCGCACAAGAGAACTCTGCTCCATCGCCTCAACCGTTCAATGGTACAATTTGTATTACTCTAAGTGGTGCAAACGCTGGTCCTGTAGATGGATTTACCATAAAGTCAAGTAACAACTCTACTATCAAGGGATTAGCCATTAATGATTTTCAGCATGCCGGTATTCGCTTAGATACTTCAAATACAAATAAAATATCTGGTAACTACATAGGAACCAATTCAGAAGGAAACACTGCGATAGCTAATCAACAAAGTGGTATTTTAATAACAAATACCTCTGCAAATAACAGCGTTGGAGGAACTTTAGCTGCAGATCGTAATATCTTATCTGGAAACACTAACAACAATACAAATGCGCATGCTATAACGACTGACGCTCAGACAAACATTGCGGGTAATGGAAATGTAGTTCAGGGCAACTATATTGGTCTAGGTGCAGATGGGTTAACGATAATTGCAAACGATAATGGTGTAGGTATGTATGATGTCAATAATATGACCGTAGGTGGAACTTCTGATGGAGCTCGTAATGTTATTTCAGGCAATATAGCAAGCGGAATTAACGCTGGAATTAGTCAAGAAGCAGCGATTAGTAATAATTTAATAGCCGGTAATTATATTGGCACTGATTATACCGGAACTGTTGCCAAATCAAATGGCAATGGAATAAATACTGCTTTTGGTACAGGAACAGGCAACGTTATTGGAGGTACAACAGTTTCTGCTCGCAACATTGTGTCGGGTAATAAAATTTCGGGTATAGCAATAGATGATGCTTCTACCGTGCAGGGCAATTATATAGGTCTTGGTAGTGATGGATCGGCGCTAGGAAACGGAATACAGAACCCATCGACTATTTCTGCCTTAAGCGTTAGCGGTACAAAAGGAGCGCATATTGGTGGTACAACTTCTGCAGCTCGCAACATCATTTCAGCTCAAGGTAGCGGCGCTGGCATAGGTGTATCAGGAATTACCCCATTTGGTGGATCTCAGTCAGCCAATGCAGTAATACAAGGTAATTGTATTGGTACTAACGCTAATTGTGAGGTGCAATCTGGATATGGTAATACCGGTAATGCTGGCATTCTAGTTTTTGCTGATGTAGATAATATACTCATTGGAGGTAGTGCTAGCGGAGCGGGCAACATAATCGCTGGCAATAAGGCCGGTATTGTTAATTTAGGATTTCAAAATTATTCACCATTAAACATTTCAATATTAGGCAACAGTATATATGCAAATAGTGGAGGTAATATCACTAGTATTGGCATAGACAATCTTCAGACCGATGACTTTGTTACCTTCGTCAACCAAAATGTCACTCTTAACGACGCTGATGATATAGACTACAATGGCGACAATAGTGGCACCAACCACTACCTAAATTTCCCCGTAATACAGTCAATAACCTCCACCAACGGCACAGCTACCATCACCTATAACCTCGACATCAATGATGCCGAAGCTGGAGCCACTGGCTATAGAGTAGAGTTCTTTGCCAACAATAGTGCCGACCCAAGTGGTTATGGTCAAGGCCAAACTTACTTAGGTAGCGATACCGTCTCAGGTGACGTAACTGGTCGCCAAGTAACTATAACTCTACCAAATGGCGTAGACGGCTCTAAATACATCACTGCTACTACCACCATGACCGATAACTCTAGCGATGGTTTTGGTCACTCCAGTGAGTTTGCGGCTAATGTGCAAGCTACGTTGGTGCCATATCAAGCTAGTAGTTCTCTAGCTTTAACAGGAACCAATATGTATATAATTGTAGTCATAGCATCCGGCTTAATCATTGGTGGCAGCTATTCTGCAAAAAAGGTCATTGCTGTTAAACTAAAAAATACACCCAATAAATTATTTAAATAAAGGCATTTGTTATTAATAAAATTTTTAGGATTATATTAGGTATCTTATCCATCCTGCTCATACTGGCAGGTGTTTACTTATTGTTGCTTGTTTTTGCTCCCAAGTACTATTTTTTATTATCAAATAAAATAAACAGCTTATCTTGGCAAAATAATGTCCAGTCTCAAGAAAATAGAATTACCATACCCAAACATGGGATTAATGCAGTTATTTACGAAGGTGATGCTAATGTGCTAGAAAATGGTGCTTGGCATCAATACCCAGAGAGAGGCAATCCAGAAACAGGTGGTAATTTCATCCTAGCAGCTCATAGTTTCTTTTGGGGTTACACTCCAGCTCAAGTGATTAATAGATCATTTTTTTATAATCTCAATGATGTAAAAATCGGCGAAGAAGTAAATATTCGTTATCAAAGTAAAGATTATGTTTATATTGTAAGTGATAAATTTCAAATAACACCAAACGATACGAGCATCTTGGCTCCGAGCGATGAAGCCAAGATGACTATTTATACCTGCACTGTTGGTGGTAGCGCCGATGGGCGAGTGGTGGTTATAGCCAAACCAAAAAATTGACCTAAGAGTTGTTGTTGAGTGATAATACTATTATGGAACAAAACAAAGTAACTCCTCGTAGGCCTGCTGGATTTGTTGAATACCTACCAAAACAACAAGCAGTACTACAGAAGATGTTAGATAGTATTCGCACTGTTTTTGAAGTATATGGTTTTTTGCCAATTGAGACTCCGGCTGTAGAACTTGCCGAAGTTTTACTGGCCAAGGGTGGCGGCGAAACCGAAAAAGAGATTTATAGATTTAGCAAAGGCGAAAAAAACTATGCATTGCATTACGACCTAACTGTGCCTCTAGCTCGCTATGTAGCCGAGCACGAAAGCGAACTAAGTTTTCCGTTTCGGCGTTATCAAATGCAAAAGGTATGGCGAGCCGAAAGATCGCAAAAAGGCCGTTATAGAGAGTTTTATCAGTGCGATGCTGATATTATCGGATCGACAAGCATGGGGCACGATGCCGAGTTAGTGTCTTTGGTGGTTGATCTATTTAGTACGCTCAACCTTGGTAGTTTTAAGGTTAAGATAAATAATCGAAAACTTATTACCGGCTATATCGAATCGCTAGATTTGAACGAGAAAAATGATGAGATTCTGCATGCCATAGACAAGCTTGAGAAAGTTGGCCCTAGTGCCGTGCTTGAGATGCTAAAAAATATAGATCTTACTCAAGATCAAGCTAATGCTATTTTGGAGTTTGTAGGAATATCGGGGGCTAGTAGTGAAGTTATGGCACAATTAGATTCTTTAGCTGTAGACAATCAGCTTTTTAGATCCGGATTGTTAGAGCTTAAAGAGTTATTGTCTCAAGTTGAGGCCCAAGAGGTTGATTCGAGTTGTTACACAATAGACTTAAAAATAGTACGTGGACTCGATTACTATACCGGTACGGTGTATGAAACTGTTATTGATGCCCACCCAGAGTTTGGCAGTGTTTGTTCTGGCGGGCGATATGATAATTTAGCTCAATATTATACCAACACTCATTTACCGGGGGTAGGGATATCGGTAGGTTTAACGAGGCTATTTGCTCTTGCGCTGGAGTCTGGGCTTCTTAAAGCAGCACCAAGCAATGTGAGTGCATATATAGTTAATTTTGGCTCAGGAGCTCGCGATTGGGCTCTTAAAGTGGCTTCAGAGTTAAGAAAAGCCGGTGTAGCTACGCAAGTAAATCTAGAGGATTCAACCAATCCAGCCAAACAACTCAAACAAGCCGATAGATTAGGCGCAAGGTATGCAATTGTAATAGGCGAAGCTGAGGTAAAATCTAATCACGTAGTAATTAAAGATATGAAAACTGGCATACAAGAAACATTATCGCCAAGTGCCGCAGTCGTGCAGATTAAAAATAATATTAATATTTAAATCGTATTAACAATAACATCTTTTAGTAATACTAATATATATCTGATAAAATATTACTTATGAAGACAACTGAATTTAATTATTTACTTCGTGGCGGAACGAGTAAAAAGAATATTGCAAAAAGGGCTGATGATTTTCCGCAATGGTATCAAGACATCATTGTAGCTGCCGACTTGGCCGAGAATGGACCAAGTAAAGGTAGCATGATTATTAAGCCCTATGGTTATGCAATATGGCAAAACGTTCAATCTGAACTAGACAAACGTATAAAAGCAGCTGGAGTACCAAACTTATACTTTCCGTTATTTATTCCCGAAGGCTTTTTAAAAAAAGAAGCTAATCATATAGAAGGCTTTGCGCCTGAGGTAGCAGTTGTAACTCATGCTGGCGGCAAAGAGCTAGAAGAAAAGCTAGTGGTTCGGCCAACATCAGAAACTATTATGTATGATAGTTTTTCGCGCTGGATACAAAGTTATAGAGATTTGCCATTACTAACCAATCAATGGGCTAATGTAGTGCGTTGGGAGTTACGCCCACGATTATTTATAAGAAGTACCGAGTTTTTGTGGCAAGAAGGCCACACTGCACATGCCACCGAGGCCGAAGCTGATGAATTC
Organism: uncultured Candidatus Saccharibacteria bacterium; assembly: GCA_964512085.1. GTDB lineage: Bacteria > Patescibacteriota > Saccharimonadia > CAILAD01 > BJGX01 > JAUPVL01. Next base: position 6,394 of record CAZEIU010000022.1, on the reverse strand, counting down.
GCTCGAATTGCTTTAGAGATTTACCGGCAAGTAGCTGAAGAAGTTATGTCTATATCGGTAATTGCTGGAGAAAAATCAGAATCAGAAAGATTTGCTGGCGCAGCTAGAACCTATACACTAGAGCCAATGATGCAAGATGGTAAGGCGCTACAATTTGCCACTTCGCACAACCTTGGCGATAATTTTGCTAAAGCATTTAACATCTATTACGCTGATGAGAACGAACAGCAAAAGCCTGTTTGGCAAACCAGCTGGGGAATGAGCACACGCAGTATTGGCGGATTAATAATGAGCCATGCTGACGATAAAGGATTGGTATTACCACCCAAGCTTGCTCCATTGCAAGTTGTTATTACTACTGTAGGGCCAAAAAACAAAGAAGTAATAAAACTGGCCAACGAAATAGCCGAGACTATTGATCAAACAGCTTTGATTGATGATAGAGAAATAAGCCCAGGCGAAAAATTCTTTACCTACGAAAAAAGAGGCGTACCAATAAGGATCGAAATAGGCCCACGCGACATCGAAAATAATGAAGTTGTTTTAGTAGTGCGCGACACTGGTGATAAAAATAATGTAGCATTAAACGATATACAAAAAACAATTACCAGCGAGTTAGAGTCTATGCAACAAAGAATGCTAGATAGCTCAAAATCTTATCGCGAAGATAATACTGTTATATGCAAAGATGAAGCCGAAGTAATTAAAGCCATAGAAGCTGGTAAATTTGCCAAAGCAACATTTGAAGTAAATGCTGAAGTAGAAGACAGACTTAGCAAACAAAATGGTATTACTGTACGATGCACTCCTTTTGACGAACCAAATTGCACAATTTTAGCGAAAGCTTATTAATAATAGAGATTACTATTGACAATTTATTATACTAGACCTTAAAATTAAACCAACCCAGCTTGAGCCAAAACTCTACACTGGGCGTACCCATCAGCCACTAAGCGACCAAAGGAGACGACAGTGGCAAAAGAGGTTAGACTAGGTTTTAGTAAAGAACATACATCAAAATCTAACGATGGTAAGCCACATGTTGATAGTTATCGTACCAAAAGCGATAGCAATAAAACTGAAAAAACTGGCCACAATGATTACCCCGGTAAACAAAGTGTAAATGTAAGAAAGAAGTAATTAATTATAAGCTAGTGTAATGCACTAGCTTTTTTATCAAATATGGAAAATATTTTATTAAGAACAAAAAAACTCCCTTATCCTAAATTACAAAAAATAGTTAAAGAGGGCGGTATTAAATTTAAAGAAACACCACGCAGGATTGACTTAGAGCTTGCTGTAGAAGAGATTGATGAGCAACTGCTCACAAAGCTATACGAAAAATACTATAAATAAGGTTTGTTAATTAGGCCAAAAGGTCACAAACTAGCTTTTTTTAATATAGATGCATATACTACAGTATATGGATCATCCTACAACGACTTTCCAGAGCCAAAAACTTAATACTTATAACAACCATGATTGAGCCAATAGATGGCACAACGTCAGAATCTGAGATTAGGAATAATATCTTAGACTGGGATAATTATCGCAGAATCGTAGATGGAAAAACTGATGGCTCAAGAAAAATTGGGTTGCTTGGTAAAGAAAAATATGAAAAATCGTTACGAGATCCTAGATCGCTTTTTGTGGTCGTTGAAGGGTTTAAATTACCAGGTTTTGTACCTATAGAGTATGCGGAAGGATACGACGAACAAAGAACTAGAGAGTTTGTTATTAATCCAAATACACATGAAAATCAACAGATTTATTATTATTGCCTACCTCCTGGTTTACTTGGTCAAGAAGAACTTACTAGGCTTAGTAATCAATTACAAGAATTGTTAAGTCAAGAAACTATAATATTCTTTGACTATAACGAACATGACAGTCTAGCCAAATCAGAACTAGAATCGATTGTAAGCAATTTAGAGGGCACAGAAATATCCTCAATACCATTATTTGAACCTAATTTAGGAATTAAAGATAAACAAGCTTCACTTGGTCTATTTGTGGCATCAACTCACCGTGTGTTTAATGACGAAGAAAGATATCTTACCAATAACTCGATATCTGAAGAGTTTGACTTCGCCGTAAGTAATGGAGAATTTGAGAAATATCCTTATGAAGGCCCAACAATTCTTACTAGTAAAGAGATTGGACCAGAACTAAGATCGCAGATGTGGCAAATTTATATTAATCGCTTTAGAGATTTAGGTAGGTTCCATCCTATTACGATGGAGGATAGTATTGAAGGGTTTAATAAGATGCTAGATAACCCTAATACTGCTTGTTCTATAAATTTTAAAAATGGTAGCCCAGTTTGCTGGATGGCATTCCTTAATGATGTCGATACAGTAGATTGGTTAAATAGTAAATTTTTTACGAAAGAAAATCTGCAAATTAGCCCTAATGAAGAGTTATTGTTTTTCCCAGAAATTGCTGCAAAAGATGATGATGTTGGTAACTATTCCGAAGCTACCCTTGCTTTAGCTGCCAAAATGGTTGCAAGAACTAAAAAAAACTACAAAGTGGTTTTTGAATCTACTAACCTTTCGCGTCAATATATTCCTAGACTTGTTGAGGAGTATGTCGAGAAGACTAAGGTGCTCAAGGTAGATAGACCTATAGAAGTAGATAGACAACTATACGCTTGCTACAGACTTAAGCCGGTTTGATATCAAATTTCTTTAAAAAATAACTCGGCTTCAAGCTAGACTTGTATTGCTTTAAGCCTTCAATCCCAAGATCTTGCTCAAAATTTATATACTTAATATTGTTGCCTTGGCTTTTTGCCAAGGCATTTACTGTATAGTCAAAAATATCTTGGTAAAAATAATTTGATTTAATAACGCTAGGCATTACAAAACCTTCCTGTGAAGGGTAATAATATAGTACAAATGAGGCTAATATATTTTCTATAAAAATTGCCATACACTTATAATCTAATTCTCGACTATTAGATAAAATGCTTTCAATTACACCTTTTTCGTTTTGATCAGGATCATTATTAGTTTTCTTGAATTGACTTTGAGCCCACCTTATATAGTTATAATAAATTAATTCTTTATTTGTCGAGTCATTTAGATCAAGTGCTCTTATATTTATACGTTCACCATATTTATTATTAAAAGCATTACAGTTTTCTCTCTTACTACTATATTCTTTACCCGGCAAGTTGCTTATATGCATACAATTAAGAATATACTCGCTATTATCTTTATCTTCTACAGCGATAAAATTAATCGACTTTATATTCTCTACCACATCCTCTGGGGCCATTTTAATTTTCTGAGCTAGGTTATTTGCCTTGAGCCACAAAAAAATTTTATGCAATGTATTATCTATATCGTTATTGCCATATATTGAATATATAGTACTCTCGGTATTGTGTAATACATCAGGGTATTTAATTACAATATTACCGTTTAAATAGGAAAGCTCTAACTGGTGCGATTTGTTAAACCACACTTCTAATGTGTTGAAATTAAAATCAGCATAAGGTTTTAAATTTTTAGAAAATTTGTCATACCAAATCTTATCAGAAAGCTTTATTAATCTAAATTGAGGGAACTTGGTTAGATTTGTAGTTAATAGTTCGATCATTTACGATATACTATAACATATGTTGGCACAATCAATCATTTATAACTCTGTAATAGTAGGTATTGCTTTAATTGCATTTTTTACGTATTACAAACGTAGAAATAAAAGTATAATGTTATTCTCTATGTTGTCTGTAGCAATTGCTGTTTGGTTGCTTGCACAATACTTGGTCCAGTTGAATATTAACGAAACAGGGTTGTTATTTGCTCAGGTTGCTGTTCTTGCATCAAATTTTATTGCTTATTTTTTCTTGGTTTTTATAATATATTTTTGCCAGTTTACTAACAAACTGAGAGGCAGATATTTACTTTTATATTTGTTTTTGCCGATATTATTAATAAGTTTTTTAAGTTTTAGTCCTTTAGTTCTTCAAAAAATAAATATAACTGAAACTGGTTTTGCAATTGAATCCATAGGCAGTATGTATTTTGTACAGTTAACGATTGTTGGCGTCTATTTATTGATCGGATTAACTATATTGATAATTGATACATTTAAGAAGCCCCGACATAGTAGAACTCAAAATTATTATTTATTGTTTGCATTAACACAAGCTGTGATTATTACCATGATAGTTAATACAGTCTTTGCAACAATACCATCGACTCAAATTCTAGTTATTATTAGTTTGCTAATAATGATAATGTTAATTGCGATTGCTATGATTAGGCATAAGCTTTTTGATATAAAATTTGCTGCGATTAAAGTATTAACATATTTGCTATCTATTTTGGTAATTGGGGTACTTTATGGCTTTCTTGCATTTAATTTACTAAATCCTTTTATTGTTAATTTATCCCTACAACAAAGACAATTATTCTATACACTCTTAGCGATACTACTTGCATTTAGTTATACGCCTTTATTTAATTTTTTTGGAAAAGTAACCAATAAGATATTTTATCGCGACAGGTATGACGCACAAATACTAATTAATTCGATTGGTCAAATACTAGCCAGCGAAATAGACTTAGATAAAGTTTCGAACAAAGTTCTTAAAGAAATTACAAGTCAAATTAAAATAGATAAAGCTGAGATAGTGGTGTTTGGCGATAAACAGCTTTTTTATCAAAACAATGTTTTTGTGAGTAATGGCAATTCGTTAACCAAAAAAGATCTAGTAAAACTTGGACGAGGCATGAACGTGATCGATAATTTAGCAGAAGGCGATGATAGAAAAAGTTTTATGGCTCAATTTGGTATAAACTTGAGCTTAGCTCTAAAAACCAGTGAAAAATTTATTGGTTATTTACTGCTAAGTGATAAAAAAAGCGGCGAGATATATAGTGATGAAGACCTAAGGGTTCTAAATATAATCGCCAATGAGTTGAGCGTAGCTGTACAAAATGCTCTTAGTTATAAAGAAATTCAGCTCTTTAGCGAAACTTTGGCACGTAAAGTAAAGGAACGTACCTTGCAGTTACGTACTGCCAACGAACAATTAAAAGAGCTCGATCAGGCCAAAGATGAATTTATAAGTATGGCTTCACACCAACTCCGTACACCACTAACCACGGTAAAGGGCTATGCCAGCATGCTAGAAGAAGGCGATTTTGGTGGACTTACGGCTAAACAGAAAGAACCTGTTCAATTAACTCTTGATGGCGCTAATCGTATGGCCAGACTAATTGATGATTTACTTAATGTCAGTAGAATGGATGCTAATCGATTTTTCTTAGAAGTCACCGAAGTCGATATCGCCAAGCTAGTACAAGAAGAAATTCAGCAGTTACAAACCATGGCCAAAAACAAAAAGGTGTCTGTTGAATATATTGGCCCCAAACAAAAAATACCCAACATTCGACTCGACGAGAACAAAACTAGGCAGGTAATTATGAACTTGGTAGATAATGCCATTCATTATAGCCAACCTCCAAAGGGTGGCGCCAAAGTAAGCGTAAGCCTTGCACAAAATGGCGATAATGTAATATTTAAAGTTGTTGATAACGGCATTGGTGTACCTCAAAAATTGCAAAATAAATTATTTACTAAAATGTTTAGAGCTGATAACGCCAAGGCAATAAGGCCGGACGGAACAGGCTTAGGTCTATATTTAGTAAAGAGGGTGGTTCATGATGAAGGCGGAGAGCTAATATTTGAGAGTGTAGAAGGCAAGGGCAGTACCTTTGGATTTAGCCTGCCACTAAGTGGCGTGCCCAAGAGTGTAGAGCAAGAGAGTAAAAAAATTGGTGCTCGAGTAGCTGCAAGCCACAAATTATAAATATTATTTCATTAATACTTCTAGGCCGGGGAGTTTTTTGCCCGACAACATATCTAAGCTAGCACCCCCACCAGTTGATACAAAGCTAAAATACTCTTCAAGGCGCTTTGAATCTACAAAAGCCGCTGTATCGCCACCGCCCACTATAGTTTTGGCCTTGGACGCAATCATAGCGTGAGCTATATGTTCGCTAGCTTTGGCAAAGTATTCGACCTCAGCCATCCCGAGAGTGCCATTCCAAAAAATAGTTTTACTAATTTTAATAATATGTTCAAAAATTTTTGCAGTATCAGGACCAATATCTAAAGCAATTTGATTTTTGCTGAGCTTTGAGGCTAATTCTACTTTTGGATTACCCTTAATGCTTTGAGCTACCACCAAATCTAATGGCAAAACAAGTCGTATATTTTTTTTCTTGACTGTTTCGATTATTTTTTTGGCCTCATCAATACTTGATTTTTCGACCAAACTTTTTTGCATGTTATGTCCCATACTTGCCAAGAAAGTATTGGCCATAGCCCCACCAATCAGCATGGCATCGACATGTTTTAAAAGCTCATGTAATAC
>CAZEIU010000021.1:0-14158 GCA_964512085.1 uncultured Candidatus Saccharibacteria bacterium | reverse complement strand
GCCAATGAACGCATTTCCCAACTGGCGGAGAGGGTGGGATTCGAACCCACGGTACGATTGCTCGCACACTGCTTTTCGAGAGCAGCACCTTCAACCGCTCGGTCACCTCTCCTCGCAATAAAATTATACGCTAATCTGTAGAAAGGTCATAGCGGTTATTTAATATCTACCTAGTCGTTTCTTATCTATGCGACTATGAAAATCTTTTTCTTTAAGTTCTAGTAACGATACGGTTTTGTCGGATAAGAATATATCTACAGGTTTCTCTATTTGCTCTATTATGGTCATTCCGTCTACATCTAGTTGAATTGGTCTTTCTGTTAGATTCTCATTTGTACCACTTATCTTTATAACTCTACCCTTTTGCAACACGTGTGGCCGTTGCAAGCTTGAGTACAAATGTGAAATATGCGGATTGCTAGGTGTCACTACCAGTACGTCTTGTGACCGACTATCAATTATCGGTCCTCCGGCTGCCAAAGAATATGCTGTAGAGCCTAATGGAGTTGAAAATATTACTCCATCGCCAATAAAAGTACCAGCATTGTCATCTATATGTAAATCAAAATTAGCCGCTCTTGGGCCTTTGCGCTCAACAGTTATATCATTAAAGCCATAGCCCAGAATCTCGTTTGGTTTATCACTATTAGCTACAGCCACAAGCGGCGCATTAATTTCGCTAAATGAATTTTTGACCAAAGCTTGCACTAATAGCTCAATCTCGTCTCTGTTGATGGTTTGTAAAAAACCCAACGTTCCGGCTGATATACCTATAAATGATACTTGTTGGTCTAAATATTTTTTTATAGCCATTAGCATTGTGCCATCTCCACCAATACTAATGACTACGCGTTTTTTTAGACTTATCTTATTATTACGTAGTTGCAACAATAATTCTTTTTCTATAAGTTTGGCCTTAGTAGAAGGCTTAGTAAACACAATAATATTATCCATGCACCTTATCGTATCAAAAAACCCCGCTAAATAGCGAGGTGGTGCGGGGTGGGGCCCGAAGGCCCCACCCCGACGGAAGGTCGATTGCAAGGTTGAACTCAGGCTGGAGCCTTGCAATCTAGCTTGTTTTTGGCTACCCAATAGGAGCTACCCTATAGTCACTAACCTCGGTGCTTCCTATGTTGAGGCACGAGAGAGTTGCACTCTCGTTGTGTGCTCTATCCCGGCCTGATCGGGGAGACTTGGTCGGAAACCCGCAGCGCTCGGCCGCTGACTGGGTTCCCTAACTCGTTGGGTGAGGACGAGCTAACCTCTCGACATAGCGTTCGCGGCTGCGATGCCTACGTCAATCGTGCCGAGCCGATCCGCGGTGCCGTTCCGCGCCGGCGGTGGGTGGCGGGTGTGCGGCGCTTTGGGGTGGCGGTCCCCCAAAGTCTCCAGTGCGGATACTGGAGAAAGAAGAGGCAGTTGGCATAACAGCAGCTCAAGCAACATGACGTTGCGAGCACAGCTGTGTTCTTAAGGAACCTGGCTGCCTCTATGTACTAGAGCCTTTTAGGCGTTGACCATATTTGTCTAAAGAACAATACAGAGCCTAGTTTAACAACTCAAAATGCTTTTGTCAATATATAAAAAGCGATGTTTTTAACATCGCTATAACCAGTTATCTATGACTGAAGAATCTTAATATCACTATCGAATAATTCTGAGGTTCTTACTCCGTCATCGCGCATTACTGCTCCAAAGGTCTCCATAAGCTCTGATAGTCGAAATCTTGACCAGCCATATTCATCAGTTTTACCAGATAGTAGGTGCTCACTTAATGGTCTTTGTGAACCAAGCTTGGCTTGCTCATCTATAAATACCTGTCTACCCAGTTCTGTTAATTTGACAGCAACAGCTTGATGAATGCCGAGCATATTTGGTACCAGAACACGTCCTGACATTTTTTGCTCATTTCTCTGGGGTGCAAAATCTCAACTATAATAGCATAAATACTTTATTTTATCAACTATTTATAGTATAATTTATCTGTTAAAATTACTTTTATGCGCCCGTAGCTCAGTTGGATAGAGCGTCAGTTTGCGGTACTGGAGGTCGCAGGTTCGAATCCTGCCGGGCGCACCAGAAATTATTAGAACCAAAGGGTTCTTTTTTTATTGACTTTAGTATCAATATATGCTATATTATGCACTATCGACCAAAATGGTTGACCTGCTAGGAGGAGCCTAGATCCGGATGGCCCAAAAGGCCAAGTGAAGGAGTTGCACCATGTCCCCCATCTACAGCACCCACAAGGAAGCGCGTGAGGCCGGCCAGCACAGTCGGCGGCACCAGTCGCGTTCGGCGCAGGACGCCGCCCGTGAGGCCCACCAGGGCCGGCGACGTGACAAGCTCGAGAGCGCGCAACGGCGACAGCTCGAGGCCTTCTCCCGCACCGCGACTGAGCAGCTCACGCTGCTCGACGAGCGCCTGGGCCGAGGGGTCGGTGCGGTGCGAGAGCGCCGCAAGCTGCACCTGCTCATCGAGAACCACATGGGCTAACAATTTGGTCTGAGTACACCTTACTGCTCACCCGCCATGTCTTGCAAAGACCTCTGGCGGGTTTTCATTTACAGCTAAAAGCGTAGTTTTCTAAAGATTTTATCTACAAAGTCTTCTTTGTTCTCTACTTTTGGCAACATCTGGCCCAAAGTGTGTTCGAGTTCATCGATATGATTTGGCATAGGCGGTAAGCTTACCAGAGTACCGAATCTTTTATTGGGCACTAGCTCTATAACTAGCTGGCCATAATCATCGGCTTCATAGTAAGAGTCGAAGTCATCAAACAAATATTTTTTGTCACCCACATAGACACCGTAATTACTCACTTGATAATTTAACGTACGCGGCGGACGATTGGCGTACATAAGAAGCGCTACCCCCATTACGGCAAATAAACCTACTGTAAGATATTGCTTGGTAAATATTGCTAGCCCAATGAGTACCAGAAAAAACAGTATAAACCCTGCATACCAGCCAAATGGCTTATGGGTTTGCACAAATTCTGGCGCTTGCCAACTCAGCAAAAATTGCTCGGGCACGTTGGGCTGAGTTTTGGTAGGTTTGTCTTGTTTTGATTTTTTTTGACCAATATCAAAGTATCTTTTTAAAAAACTGGTCTTGGTTTTGGCCGTTGGTTGTCTTTCTTGTGCAGTTTTGCCTACTAGCTCTACTCCTTCTTTAGATGTAGGGATAACAGGCTCTTGGTTCTCAATGTTTGGCTCTTGAGGGAATGAGTTTTGATCTTGCATTTGTTTATATTATGCTACAACCGATCATAAATTACCACTAATGAACATCGATTATTTACTCCAATTGCTTGGTTATTTGATCAAAATCGGCTATAATTACTCCGTATTGCCCATAATTAAGCCGCCATGGAGAGGTACCCAAGTGGCTGAAGGGGCTGGTTTGCTAAACCGGTAGGGGGGAGTTATCCCCCGCGAGGGTTCGAATCCCTCCCTCTCCGCCACGTCATAATTACGCTCTTTCTTACATAAACCTGGTTGTTTTATTTAAGTTATCGCATAATTCTTCCTTTTCAATTAAAAACATGCTAGTTTTTTAATTGACGAGGAGTAACTGTGTGAAAATATTAATTTTAAAGCTGAGCTTTAAAATGTAAATTGAAACACAGTAATGACACGGAGAGGTGCCCGAGTGGTTGAAGGGAACGGTCTTGAAAACCGTCAGGCCGGCAACGGTCTCGTGGGTTCGAATCCCACCCTCTCCGCCATACCATAAATATTAGACCTTAGGGTCTTTTTTTGTTATATAATCTTTATTAATAATTATATAAATACTTGCTTTAAACCGAATATTATACAAATAAATAAACTTGACATATCGTCAAGTTTTTCGTATGAAAATACTTATTGATATTTATTAAACTTAAGTTGATTAAGACGCGAGCTATACTCATTAATTTTTTGAGAATTCTTTTTGAGCGTATAAAGCGTAATCGCCTGTTTGTAAAGCGCGTCATTGCTTACGTCTAGAGCGATGCCCTCCTCTACTTGTGCGATTGCATTATCAGTCTCCCCTCTTGCGCTAAGTAGTTTTGATAAAACCAAATAGTCACCAGCTGTCTTTTCTTTTATGCCTCTAAGTTTTTCTTCACCCTTACTGTAAACATAATTATTAATAAGCATATAAGCTTGTTCTCTTTCGCTGGTAGGCACCGGCAGGTCAATGAGTTGATCAGTAATAGTACCGCCTAGGAGTTTACAGTTTGATACAGCCGATCTAGCCGATTGGTTATTAAGATTTAGCTTAGTTGCCTTAACAGCCATATCGCATCCTGCCTGCACGTTACCTAAGTTAAAATTGGCATTTGCCTCTGCTACTGCTCCTACAGCACTAGCATCTTTGGCATTTGCTTTTTTGGCATATGCAAGAGCAGAGTTATAATCTTGTGCTTTGAGATACTGGGTGGCAACATAGCTGTAATCTGGATTACTGATCCTGTTAGTATATACCTTATTGGCTTTGGCTAAGTCTCCCCTATCTTTCCAAAACTTTGCCATAGCTTCAATAGCAACTGGGTCTCGGCAACCTATCATCGAAGCCTGCTGTAGTAATGCTAACTTTACTGCGGGTTCTTGAGCGCTATTAGCTTGGGTCACTAACTTATCTACAGTATTTCTGCGCCATGCATCTATATTTGGCCTTAATGAAGCTATTGCAAGACTAAAAAGCAATATTAGTCCCAAAGATACTAACAAAAAACTAAATTTATGAGGAGATTTTTTCAAGCTCAGCCTCTAAGTCCTTAATTTCACTTAGGGTTTGTTTTTGTTTTTCTCTCTCCCGTTCTACTACTTCTGGGGGTGCGTTTTGAGCAAACTTATCATTTTGAAGTTTTGCCTCTATAAGAGTTAAAAGGTTTCGTTTTGCCTTAATCTGTTTAAGTAGTTTTGCCGATTTTACCTTGTTTTCATTCTTTTGCTTGGTCGCCAGAACTTCAATTATCTCTATCTCAAACTTCTTAGCTTCTTTGCTGTCGGGCTCAACAATTGTTTTCGGCCATTGTTCGTTTATAAGAAGGGTTTGAGTCCATGGTAATTCTTGCCAAATCGTTTCGGTTACAAATGGCGCAATAGGGTGGAGAAGTTTTAACACCACAGTAAGTGAATAGGCAAGTACAGATGGGTTGAGATTTGTCTTAGAATATTCTAGATATTTATCTGCAATGTCATCCCAAAGCAGAGAATAGACTCGTTGACCGGCTTCAGAGAACTTATAGTCTTCAATGTATTGCGTTACCTCTTCAATAGATTGATTAATTCTTTCTAGTACCCAGTGATCGGCTGGAGAGCTAAGCGAAATATTATTCTCGTCGTAGTTATCTATTTGTTGAGATAGAGTATAGCGAGCTACGTTCCAGAGTTTATTACAGAAGTTACGGTATCCGGCAACTTTGGCTTTGGCTAAAGAGCCGTCATTACCAGGTGTAATACCGATTGTAAGTGCTAGCCTTAGAGCGTCTGTACCATACTCATCGGTCATTTCGAGCGGGTTAATAACATTACCTTTTGACTTAGACATTTTTTTGCCGTGTTCGTCATTGATAAGACCGTGTAAATAAACAGTTTTAAAAGGTACTTGTCCGGTTCGATACACGCCAAACATTATCATTCGAGTAACCCACAAAAAAAGAATATCTCGGCCGGTCTCCATAACTGAGGTAGGGTAGAAGCCATCATTATAATCACCCGAAGCCATGAGAGTAGCATAAGGCCATTGGCCAGAGCTAAACCAAGTATCAAAGTTGTCTGTTTCGGCCTCATAACCACCTTTGCCGTATATTTTTTCGGCTTCAGACTCGTCGGTGGCAACAATATATTCTGGCTTAGTTTTATCATCGGTAGCGTTGTAATAAACTGGCACGCGAATTCCCCACCAGTTTTGACGACTAATATTCCAATCGTGCAAGTTTTCGAGCCAGTTTAGGGCAATTTTGGCAAAACGCTTTGGTACAAATTCTATTTTGCCAGATTTAATAGCCTCAATAGCGGTTTTTTTGAGTTCATCTACCTTAAGCCACCATTGTTCTACAACCAGTGGCTCTATGGCCGTACCACACCTATCGTGATAGGCGATAGAGTGCGAGTAGTTCATATCAATATGATCCATAAGGCCTTTAGCTTCGAGCTCTTTTACAACTTCATCTCTGGCTTCTTGGGCGGGCATACCAGCGAATCTGCCACCAGCTTCGGTAATTTTGCCATCAGTGCCGATTCCTTGCACAACGTCTAGACCGTGATTTTGAGCCATCTCCCAGTCATTGTGATCGTGCGCTGGCGTAAGTTTTACTACTCCTGTACCAAAGTTCGGATCGACATACTTATCTGCAATTACTCTTAGTTTTTTCTTACCCCACAGCAGCTCTACCTCAACTTCTTTGCCAATCCATTCTTGATATCTCTCGTCATCGGGGTTGACTGCTATACCAGTATCGGCAAACATTGGCTCTGGTCGAACGGTGGCTACTACAAATGGTCCGTATTTAACATAATAAAGTGGGTCTAACTGTTCTCTGTGCTTTACCTCTATATCTGCAAATGCCGAGTGACAGTGCGGACACCAATTAACTATTCTGTTGCCTCTATAAATATATCCATCATCGCGCAACTTCTTAAACGTGTCGTAAACAACTTCAACTATTTTGTCATCGAGAGTAAATTGAAGTCGACTCCAATCGGCACCAAAACCCATACTTTTGAGTTCATTTAAGATAGTTTTTTGATTCGACTTAGTCCATTTCATTACGTCGCTATAGAACTGTTCGCGGGTAAAATCAAACCGGCTTTTACCTTTTTTGGCCAATTCGCGTTCGTATACCACTTGAGTTTCTATGCCCGCGTGATCTGTACCAGGTAGCCAAAGAGCTTTGTGTCCTTGCATTCTTTTGTATCTAACTAGCAAATCTTCGATAGTAAACATTGCTGTGCCGATATGAATGTGGCCATTAGCGTTGGGCGGGGGCATAATTATGCAATATGGATCTTTGGGTGAGTCGGGATTGGGTTTAAAGGCATTAGAAGTCTCCCAAAGTTTATAAATTTGGGCTTCGTAATCTTTTGGGTTGTAGGCTTTGGGGAGCTCGGGAGTATTCATACCTGCAATTGTAGCATTTTTAGGTTATTTTTGGCGAGGATAAAATTTGACATCACAGCCTTGTGTCTCGTACAATTAACATAACAATTTATAGTATAACTAGGGGAGACTTAGGAGAGTGATGAAAGACATTTACAGCCCATTAGAAATAGATGAGCAGTGGGATCAACGAGCACCGGCCGGCGAAGACGGCGCCGGTACAGCTGTATTAGAACGACCAGACACTACCGTTGAAGAAACCAATTCTGACACTGCTGGCGCTTACACTTTTGTACCCGATCAAGATGGCAACGGAGGAGTTACCTCAGACTCTGGTAGCCCAGACCAAGCTGTAGCCACTACTGTAGATATGAGTACCGCCGAAGCCTCTGGTGATGATGTAAATACAATGGCAACCGAGCCAGAGAAACAAGCGGCTGCAGCAAGTGGGGGTATGACACCAACACCACCCGAAGGTTCAAACGATAACACGGGTGATTCACAAGAAAGCAAACTAGACAAGGATGATGACGATGCTATTGCTAACCTTGTAGGAGCAAAAGATAATTCAGACAAAGATAGTGACGGTCAGCATCCAGCAGGCGTTAGTGCCGAATCAGCAGAACTAAATGAACCACACATCGATTCTAAACAAACCGATAGTGCACCTGTTGAATCAGCACAAACCACTACCGAAAAAGTAATTGAGCCAAACTCAGAAACCGAAGATTCTTTAGCTGCGGAGCCAACTAGTGCCACAGAAGACAACAGTCATGCATCTCTAGAATATACTGGTGATAAAAACGAAGCTCCCACAGATGAAGAAACAGACAAGACTGTCAAAGACTTAATCTCCAGAATAGAAGCCAAGATTGATGAACTAAAAGGTGAGAACGAGAAAGACAATAAAGTTGTTGATGAAGCCACTAATAGACTTCACGGGCGAGCAGACCAAATATCTCAATTAAGCAATAAGCTTGGTAAATTAAAAGAAGTATTAGGTTAATAATATACTAATCTTCTAAGCTAGAGTCTGCTTTTAATTCATTAGGCTTAATAAATATATCTTTTTGAGACATCTTAAGCGCCAGAGAGCCAATCATAGCAGCATTGTCTGTGCAAAGTACTGGCGGTACAAAAATAGCTTTTGGCAATACTTTGTGCATTTCTTCTCTTAGCAACTTATTACAAGCCACACCGCCTCCCACAACTATGCTAGCTGGCCGAAAACGAGCATTGGCTTTTATAGTATTCTGCACCAAAGCTTGCACTGCTACTTTTTGAAAACTGGCAGCAATATCGGCAACTATTTGCGCTGGCAATTCATAGGTTTTTTTGGCCTCAATATTAGCCGGGTTATGTCCAATTATCTGTTGTACTTGTCTTAATACCGCAGTCTTAAGGCCAGAAAAACTAAAATCTAAACTTTCACGACCAAGTTTTGCTATCGGCAACTTATATGCATCGGGGTTACCATTTTCGGCTGCTTTTGATATAGCAGGGCCGCCGGGGTAGGGCAACCCTATAAGCTTAGCTACTTTATCAAAAGCTTCGCCCGCGGCATCATCGAGAGTTTCGCCAAGTATTTCACGGCTTAGATCGTCTTTATACAGCGAAAGAGTCGTGTGACCACCAGAGACAGTTAATGCCAGAACAGGAAACTTAGGCTTATTGTCGGTCAAAAAAGCTGCAAAAGCATGAGCCCATATATGATTAACGCCAATCAAAGGTTTGTTTTTGGTAATAGCTAGAGTTTTGGCAGTAAGCACGCCAATAAGCAAAGAGCCAATTAACCCAGGGCCTTTGGTAACAGCGATTGCATCAATGCTGTCCCAAGTAGAGTTGGCTTGCGATAGAGCCTGCTCAATTACTGGCAATATCACCTCAATATGACTCCGCGCCGCTACCTCGGGCACTACCCCGCCATATTGGGCATGAATATCTATTTGACTCGAAATAATATTACTCAAAATATTGCCGTCTTCTACTACGGCTGCCGCTGTTTCATCACAACTAGTTTCTATGGCTAAGATTCTCATAAAATTCTTACTAATCTTATCATATAACCTGTAAATCTGGTATAATTCAAACTCATGAGAATAGCGATTCAGGGCCAAGAGGCCTCCTACCACGATATTGCCCGCAATAAATATTTTGCCGACCAAGAGCAAGAAGTGTTGCATTGCGATACTTTTAAAGACGTCTTTGATGCAGTAGACAATAATACTGCCGATTTTGGATTAGTGGCAATAGAAAACTCATTGTATGGTTCTATAAATGATGTTTACGACCTATTACTTAAGTATAAGTTTTGGATAAGCGGTGAAATATACTTGCGAATTAATCACTGCTTGCTTGGAACTAGTGAGGCTAAAATTGCAGATATCAAAGAAGTGCACTCACAGCTACCAGCTTTAGCTCAATGCGAAGATTTTTTGGATACCCACCTGTCGCATGCCGAAAGGGTAGAAGAACATGACACCTCAGCCAGTGCTGCAATGGTTGCTAAAGCCAATAATAAACATATAGCCGCAATTGCTAGCGCTGCTGCAGCTAAATTGTACGGTTTGCAAATACTAGCTAGCGACATAGAGTCGAATAAACAAAATTACACAAGGTTTATAATTTTTGGTAAAAAACAAAAATTAGTTGAGAGCGCTAATAAAACTTCGCTTATTGTACATACCGACAACGACACACAAGCCGGTGCTTTATATAGAACACTTGGCGTTTTTGCCAAACGCGGTATTAGTCTTACCAAAATAGAAAGTCGGCCAATAATTGGTAAGGCTTGGCATTATCTGTTTTATATGGATTTTGAGGTAGGGGCAGAATCTAGTGAGGGCAAAGATGCTCTAAAAGAATTAGCCGAAATTGGCGCCCAAGCAACAATACTAGGTAGCTACAAAAAAGGTCGAAAAATAGAATAGAAAAGCCCCCAAGTACCGAAAGGTAAATGGGGGCAGGGTGGGCCCGGCGGGGATCGAACCCGCGACCGACGAATTATGAGTTCGCTGCTCTAACCACTGAGCTACAGGCCCTAGAACTACTCGTGCACGAAGTGGGGCTCGAACCCACGACCTCCTCCATGCATAAGGAGGTGCTCTGCCGACTGAGCTATCCGTGGTGGGGGTAATTCTATAATTAAATATTGTTTTAGAGAGTAAAAAGAGTGCCGATGGCGGGACTCGAACCCGCATGCTCCGTTGGAGCACTGGGACCTAAACCCAGCGCGTCTGCCTAGTTCCGCCACACCGGCTAGTGTGATTCGCGCCCACGGCAGGATTGAACCTGCGACCGTGTCATTAGAAGTGACGTGCTCTGTCCGGCTGAGCTACGTGGGCGAAGTGCCCGGAGCGGGGATCGAACCCGCACGGGGCCGAAGCCCCAGGGGGGTTTAAGCCCCCCGCGTTTGCCAGTTACGCCATCCGGGCTGGGTTGAAAATTACTTCAATACGACTTGGCTAATGGGTAGATAAACAAAATGTCCATAGTCACTGGTAAGAAATACAAGTCCCTGGGCTTCATCAAACCCATCAAATACATAGTAGCGTCCATGCCTTTGAAGAAGTTGTTGTACTCGAGGAGTTACAGAATCGCTTGCTACTACCTCTACAACTTCACCTTTAGCAATATCACAAACGCAAAAATCTGTCATCGCCTTCTCTTTTCTCTTCTCTCTTGAAGGTACTAAATCATCGTTTATAATAACAGACTTTATTGCTATTGTCAATATTATTTTTATCTTTGCCTTCCTGATACAATAGTAACTATGCAATTACCAAGCAATTGGAATCAAACTATACAATCTCGAGGAGGTCATGTACTGCAATCTACCGAGTGGGCAAATTTTCAAAGCTCTATTGGGCGTCAACCCTACTATGCAATTACCGATGATTGGTTTTGGGTAGCATACAATCGTCAGGTAACAGGTTTGCGCTATTTGCTGGCAATCTATAGCCCGCACATCACAAGCGACGCGAGTTCAGCATTAGAGTCTATTCGTTTAAAAGCTAGTGACCTCAAGTGCGATTTTGTTCGCGTGGAACCAACGGGCAATGTAACAGAAGAAGACATGCAAAAACTTGGTGCACACCATATTGCCGACGTACAGCCCTCACACACCCTTGTGCTAGACCTTACCAAATCAGAAGAAGAGCTAAGAGCAGGTTTGCAATCGGGCCATCGCAATCGAATTAATACTGCTAGCAAAAGAGGTGTAGAGGTCAATAAATCTAAAGACATAAATATCGCTCGAGATTTTTTAAGGCTACTAAAAGACACTGCGCACCATTCTCACATTACTAATCACCCCGATTGGTACTACGAAAAAATGGCCAAAAGCTTAATAGAGCAAAATATCGCCAGTTACTATATTGCTACTGCCGAGGGAAACCCTGCCAGCATCTCACTTATTTTTGACTGGGGCGATACCCGCTATTACGCCCATACCGGTAACGATCAAGTACTCAATCGTCAATACAAAGCTGCGGTAAGCAACGTATGGCAAATGATACTAGACGCCAAAGCCGACGGTAAAAAATACTTTGATTTTTGGGGAATAGCTCCGCCAGATGAGCCCAACCACCCATGGGCTGGAATATCGGCTTTTAAGCACGGTTTTGGCGGTGAGGTAGTAAAAAACATCGGTACTTACGATATGGTCATAAACAAGCCCAAATATACCATGTATAACACCTACAGAAAACTTAGAGGCCGCAAATGATTCGCCAAGCCAGCTCCGACGAAATTGCAACTTGGGATAAGCTCTTAGCCCAAAATACCGACGGCGGACACATTTTGCAATCATATGAGTGGGCCAGATTCAAAAAATCTGTCGATTGGGAGCCAAATTATTTTGTATACGAGCAAGCTGGGTTTTTACTCTACTTTGTGCTGGCCTGCAAGCCAGTAAGTTTTTTGGGTAATATATATTATTGCGCAAAAGGGCCGGGGTTTTTCAAAGATTTTAAGCTCAACAAAGACTCTCGAGCGAGGTTTGTAGACTTTGTAAAAGAGCTCAAAAATTTCATGGCCGATTATGACCACAAGGCAATACTTGTTAAGCTCGAGCCAGAGCTTTTAGACGACGAATTCAATATGAGTGAGGTTGGGCTCAAAAAAAGCAAAGCCGATTTACAATTTAGAGCAACAATATTTGTAGATCTATCTCTGTCAGAAGAAGAAATACTCGCCAGTTTCAAACAAAAAACTCGGTACAACATTCGACTAGCTGCACGCAAAGGTGTAAAGATAACCAGAAAAGAAGCCACCGACGAAAACATAGACATTATGTATTCTTTAATGGCAGCAACACAATCTCGTGGCGGATTCTTCTTACGCAAAAGAGAATATTTTGCTGGTTATTATAAAGCGCTCTCAAAAGCTGGTTTGGGGCAGTTGCTATTTGCCGAAGACGAAGACGAGGTTTTGGCCGGTATTTTTGTCACTCACTTTAATAAAGCAGGCTATTACAAAGACGGTGGGTCCTATCCAATTAAAAGAAACCTTATGGCGCCGTATTTATTGCAATGGGAGGGCATGCGTTGGGCCAAAGAAATGGGCGCCACCAAATACGACCTTGTCGCCGTACCGCCCAAGGCTTATCTAGAAGATCCCGAGCATCCACAAGCAGGGCTTTATCAGTTTAAAAGAGGTTTTAATGAAGAAGTTACCGAGTTTGTAGGTTGTTGGGACTTGCCGATATCAAGCAATAAGTATCGCATTTGGTTACGACAAGAGAGAACTTTCTTAAAACTATACAACAAAATGCACAAAGATCTTTTTTGGTAATCAAATTAAAAGAAGCTAAGTAAAAAGCCCCAAGAATTGGGGCAATATTTTATTGTAATAGAGTATCAAGTGGGCGTTTGGCAAGCAATGCAGCCATACCAAAATGCAACTTTTGCTGATATTGAGCATCTTCAAGTGCGTGGTGTGTAAAATCACCGTCTGGCACAATTATCTCAGGCAACTTACTTTTAGTAGTTTGCGACCAGTCCCAATTGCCATCACCCACCAAAGGCATGGCTAGCGATTTGAGATCGAATGGAGCAATGCCAAACGGATTTTTTAACCCAGCTTTGACAAAATACAAATCTACAAAAGCAAAGTCAAATGCAGCATTAAATGCTGTAAAAACCGGAGGCTTGCCATACTTAGCATGAAGTTCGCTCAGCCAATCTGCAAGCTCTTGCATTACCTCAATATAATCTTGGGCTTCTTGCATCAGTCTTTCTCTCTGCAAACCGTGTTCTTCGCAAAACTCTCGCTGGCTTGCTACAAAGTCTTCGCTAAGTGGTTTAATCTCTCTATAAAAATTCTCTCCCGTAGGGCTCTGAGCACCAATAGAAAGCATTGAACCGTGCCCAGCCTTGCCGTCGGCTTCGATATCGACATCAACATACAAAACAGGGGCGTTTAATACTATCTCACGGCCTCGCTCTTGTAGCTGCTGCTTTTCAGACTTTGCTTCGCCCGATTCTCTAGGGCCAGTTGGTTCGTTCATATTATTAGTATAGCTCATATTTATCTCCTCTCAAGGTTCTCTCTGAGAGCATTTCTCCCAGCCAAAATGCTCGACATTTCAAGCGCTTTGGTTAGTCCTGCACCCACGATGGGTGCAGGGTAAATAACTTACAATTTTTATTTAACTCAGCTAATACTTCTTCTACTTAATTCTAGCGAGTTTCCGCACACTGGACACGAAATCGTACCAACTTCATCGGTGCAGTTGCGCATTACAGAATGATAACTAGTCGTATATGGATAGTGCCTACGATACTCTGTAACAGTGTGGTATGAGATAGGGTCATGATTCAAATCAACTTTTAGCGAAGAGCCGCATTTACTACAGCTAACTTCGCGAATTCTTATATGCCTATTACCTCTATGTGAGATTTCCAAAGATACCCCTTTGTCGAGGTGCTGGGCTGATTTCGTCGTTTTCGACTCTTCAGGGCAGGCACACACCTGCCGATCAGGGGGAGGTTTTGCAAGGACCTCCCAGTAACCTTTCTCGATCTAGTCGAGACCAGCCAGATCCATCCGAATTTGCCTTAGA
>CAZEIU010000020.1:0-15113 GCA_964512085.1 uncultured Candidatus Saccharibacteria bacterium | reverse complement strand
TGGTGGCTTCATTATGCAACTAATCAGCCTGCAATTAATTCATCTCAATCAAAAATTGAGTTTGCAGATATAGACGGTAACAGAGTGGATGAGCCTGTGTTAGTAGGATTCTCTGGTACCGGTAGTGGCAAAATAGAATTTCACATTTGGAACCCTGGTTATTACTCGTGGCGAAGTCATATTGCTAGTAATCAAAATACACTTTGAGCATTGTAGATTTTATCTGATATAATCTGATATATGACTGATAAACAAAAAACATGCCTTCTCATTACCTATGGTCCAGTACCCACTAGTCAATACCAGACTGTAGAGGGGGGAGGAATGAGAGTCTGGGGTCTTGCTAAAGGACTCCACGAGAACGGCACTAGAGTTACAATTGCAGTGAATAACTCATTTGTACAAAACTTAAGTGAATATGAAGGTATTAATCTTGTGAATTGGGGTTTAGATGATAAATTCAAAGATCTTATTAATACCTACGACAGCGTAATTATTAGCTATTGTCTTGGTGATGTGTCTGAGTTTGTGGCTGACAAACTAGATAAAAACATCCAGTTAATCTTAGATTGTTATGTTCCAATATATGTAGAAGTGTCAGCTAGAGACTCAGATAATAAAAATGATGAATACAAGGGTTATATGCAAGAATCGGCTAGGTATAATCGTGTACTTATGCGGGGTGATTACTTTTTGTGCGCAAATGAGATACAAAAAATATACTACACTGGAGTTCTATCTAGCCTACAGCTTATAAATCCGCGATCTTATAGAGAAGACCGATTGTTGGTGGTGCCGTTTGGCATAGAGAATACCTTAGCAAAAGCTAGTGAAAATCCATACACTAAGTTAGGTATTAGCAAAAATGACTTTGTAGTTCTTTGGTTTGGGGGGTTATATCCGTGGTTTAGAGTAGAAGAGTATCTAGATGCAATAATAAAGCTCAAGAATGACAAAAGTATTAAGTTTGTATTTGTAGGCACAAAGAATCCTTTTAACCCAAATCCAGATTTTTTTAGACAACACGAAAAAGCCTACGAGTTTGCAAAAATAAATAGTTTTTTAAACAACAAAGTATATTTTGTTGATTGGGTAGATTTTGACACTCGAGCCAACTGGTATAAGCACGCTGATGTAGTAGTAAGTCTCAATCAACCTGGCGAGGAAAACACTTTTTCTTGGAGAACAAGAGTAATTGATTTTGTTTGGGGTGAGCTAGCGATGATAACAAATGGGGGAGATCCATTGAGCGAAGAGCTTATTTCGGCAGGTGGAGCCATAAGACTTAATGAGTTGTCAGGCAAACAACTAGCAGACAGTATAAAAGATCTGTACAAAAACAAGACTAAACTTAATGCTATGCGAAAGGCAGTGGCGCAATTAAAAAGTAAGTACTACTGGCATAATATTACAAAGTTGTTGTCTAATACTATAAGCGAGTCTTTACATCCTTACGCAGCAGAGCTCGAATACAGTAAGAAACTAGGCATACACATACTAAAACCATCTAGCAATCAAGAAGCTAGCCTACCAAAAAAAGTTTTGGGTAAGGCAAATAAGGCCGTCGGCCTTGGGTCAAAGATGTACTCATATGCAAAAAGAAAAGGTCTGAAGACTTCTGCTGGCCATGCATATAACTTGGTAAAAAACCAAGTTGAACTAAAAACAACTAGCAAAGGTAGAAGGTTTATATTTATCTCTAACCCCATAAATAACACAGGTGCACCACTTGTTTTATTACAAATAATAGAAGAATTTGCTGCTAAGTACGGTGCAAGTCGTGTTCAGGTTGTAGCTTCACACATAACCCCAGAAAGCCTTAGAAAACTTAGGGAGATGGGTGTTAAAGTAGATAAAGCCGCAGAAGTGTTTACGGGTAAAATAATAAAATTCCAGTTAGGCTTAAGAAAAGACGACTTTGTGCTTATAAATACAGTAGCTGTACACGACAACTATAGGGCGTATATATTTAAAGCCCTCAAAAATGGAAAGCTAAATCACGCCAATTGGTTCATTCACGAAGACCTTGCACAACTAAATATTATCGCACCACACTTAATGCAAAAAAGTCATTCTGGTAGCATAAGTAGACTTATAAATAACAATAAGCTCAGTGTATTTGTACCTTCTCAGCAAACCAAACTTTCTTATGACAAAGTATTTAAAACTAACAAAGTTAGTGTTCTTCCGCTCCATTTGCCTATAGATAAAAAATATTACTTAAAAAGAAAAGCTAGCGATTATGAAAAGATAGACTTTTTACTCTCTGGTAGTCCTGCCGATGGTAGAAAAGGCCAACTGCTTGCCATTGCAGCATTTTATGAATTTATTGAGAAGTATTACAACAAGAATACTAATAATTACAGAGAATTTACTTTTCATCTTGTCTCAATGGGGGATGATTACTACTCCAGTCAGATAGAATGGATGGGCAAATCTTTATTATCTAAGCACGTAAAGTTTTATCCAAACATGCCATATAAAGACGTATTGAAAATAACTAAAATGTGTAATGCAGTAATATGCTGCTCTATAAATGAGACCTTTGCATTATATGTAGCCGAGGGGATGTATATGGGGCATATAGTATTAAGAAACGACAGTGCTGGAGTAGACGAACAGCTTGTAGATGGTAAGAATGGCTATTTTATTGATCACAAAGATATTAACCAGTTTGCTAAGCAGATAGAGAAGGTTCTAAACATTAAAACTAACTCAAACGCAGACCTTCAAAAAATGGGTAAAAAATCTCAAGATATTATTGAGTCCTATACACATAATAAGTACTTGCCAACTTTAGATAAGGGCTAAGATTTTCTTCTAACAATCTTTTTTACTGAATTACGGATCTTTCTAAGTGTAGCAAACTGCTTCTGCAGGTTCTTTATTTGTTCATCTTGATTAGACATAATTCTAGCTTGCTCGTCAGCGTGTTTCTTTAATGCTATTATTTGTGATTGTAGATCTTTAATAAAACTGTCTCTATACTGTTCTGGTTTTTCTTCTAATACAGCTAATCTATCTTTATTATTAGAGCTAGGCTTACTTTGTAATACAAATTTGTACTGGTAAGCTCTAGCTTCTTTTGAATTGGCTATCTTCCAAAACCTTGAAGTAGGTTGTAGCCCAGCCTTTTCTAGAAGTTTATTCATGATCTTTTCGGGAAAATCATTATATGAATAATCAACCTTTATGGTATGTAGTCCTGACTTGCTAATTATTTCTAAAAAAGTATCTAAGGTGAAATACTGTAGATGCGTATTATCTAGTATTCCAGTATCGTCATATTGAAAGCTACCATTAATAAGCTCCAGCCGAGTACTTATATGTGCGATATTTGGAATAGATACGAATATATAACCATCTTTATTAAGCAATTCCTTAGCCTGTTCTAGTGCCTGTAAAGGGTTCTTTAGGTGTTCTAATACATCTCCAAAAAAAATATAGTCATATTTTTTTATTTTTATATTCTCTGGCCAGTCATTATCTAGATCAAATGAGTATACATTATCTAGTACTTTTTTTGCTGCAACCTTGTCTTCGCTTATTTCAACACCGTCAACCAAAAGCCCATAGTTATCTTTTATAAACTTACCAAAATAGCCAGTACTACACCCCACATCTAATAGCTTCTTATCTTTCTTGAGATATTTTAAGAACCAGCCAAGGGCTTGTTCAATATCGTCCGGAATTATTTCTGTGTATTTTGACATAATTTATTATTCATACCATTTGCTATTAGTGTAAGTTAAGCCTTCCCAGTCCGTTTCTGTTTCGCCTTTCACTATAAAACTAGAACCTTTTGGAATGAACTCAACAACTTCGGCTTCTGTTCTTCCAAAACCTGCGAATGCAATATAGTATCTACCATAGCCAAAATTAAGCTCTACTTCATATTTAAAACTATTTCTTTCTGCTATATCTAAGCCCCTAGTCTTAAATGTATTTCTACCAAAAATATATTCGCCACTTTCTTTAATTATTGCTACTCCTAAGTTCTGAAGTTCAAGTTTTTTTGGCCAACTTAAATGAACAAGTAGCTTATCGCCACGTCTAAAACTTGTCTGTGTTTCACCTTTGATATTAGTTATCTTAGCCTTTAGCTGAGACTGTACTTTCATTAATCTATTGTTCTTTTCAGTTTCTTTATCTATAGCTTTTTGGTTTAACTTGCTATACATAGAAGCAATCTTACTAGGGTCTCCAACTTCTACGATCTCGCCATCATCGATTAGCATAGCCCTAGTACAAAACTTACGTACACTACTCATCTCGTGTGATACTAAAATAATAGTTTTTTGTTCAGAGCGGTATTTCTCAAAAGTGTCAAAGCATTTTCTTTGAAAACTCTCATCACCAACAGCAAGGACTTCGTCGAACAGCAGAATATCACTTTTTGATTGTATAGCAATAGAGAAGGCAAGACGTACTTGCATGCCACTAGAATAATTTTTCAACTTTTGATCCATGAATTCTTGCAACTCAGAGAATTCCACAATCTTTGGGTATATCTGCTTCATCTCCTTCCGACTAAAACCAAGTAAGGCACCATTTAGGTAAATGTTTTCTTTGCCTGTTAGTTCTGGGTTAAAACCCACACCTAGCTCTATAAATGGTGTAAGCTTACCGTTTACATGTACGGCACCTTTGTCGGGTGTATAAATTCCGGCAAGTAATTTTAAGAGCGTACTCTTACCACTACCGTTGCGCCCTACAATTCCGTAGAATTCACCGTGCTTAATTTCAAAATTAATATCATTTAAAATTTTTAACTTTTTGTAGTTGTTCTTTTTAAAACCACTGATAAACAAGTTTTTTATTGAGTTTTGTGACTCTGTTGGTAAGCGAAAGCTTTTATAGACATTTTCTACTTTTACAGCTGTTTCAAAAATAGTTTTTGGTTTATTTGGTTTCATATGTTCTCGGCGAAGTATTTTGATTCTTTTTTAAAGTATATAGTGCCAGTCAATAGTGTAAATACGATAATGAATAGCGGAATAATTAGCATATAGTAGTTTCCAAATACTTTTTCAAAAGTTAGCGTTTCATGACTAACTAAGGCGTATCTACTAGCTTGTATGGCTTGAGCCATTGGGTTAAGCAAAATAAGTTTTTGCATCCACACCTGGCTTATAAGAGTTAAAGGGTAAAGAATTGGAGTTAAATAAAACAACCCTTGCATTGCTATTTCCCAAATATAGCTTATGTCGCGGTACTTTACATATAGAGCTGAAAGCCACAAAGACAAGCCAAGAGAAAATAAATATATTTCTACTAGAATAAAAGGGAAGAGTATTATAGTTGGCATGATTGAAACTTGATTAATAATCATAAAAACACCAACAATTACTAGGTTTAAAAAAAGGTTGATAAGCGCCGATATACTAACAGCTACAATTATTATCCAACGTGGAATTTTAATCTTACGTATTAAATCTCCTCTGCCTACTATTGAGGTTATGCTCTGAGAAGTTATCTCTACAAAAAAAGTCCATAATACTATTCCTAATAGGAGGTACACTGGAAAGTGAGGTATGGAACCACCTAATCTTAGAAATTTTACAAAAACTACATAAAGTATCATGAATAAGAAAAGTGGACGAAGTAGTGACCAAAGGTAGCCTAGCGTAGAGTTTTGATATCTAAGTTTAAAATCAGTACGAACCAACTCTTGCAGTAAAACTATATTCTTCTTAGAAAAGACGTTCTTTATTTGTTGCATAATTATTTAGCTATTATACTATACTATATATGAAAAATACTGTCAGCGTGGTCATTCTCAACTGGAACGGAGCAGAAGTTACTCCAAAATGTATTGAGTCTTTGCAAAAACAAACCGTTAAGCCAAGTGAAGTTATTGTAGTCGATAATGCTAGCATAGATGGTTCTGCCGATTTAATTGAAAAAAAATACAAAGATGTAATACTTTTACGTCAGAGCAAAAACCTTGGCTTTGCTGGTGGTGTCAATGTGGGTATAAAAGCTGCAAAGAGTGAATTCGTAATGCTACTCAATAGTGATGCTGAGGCTGAACCGACTTGCGTTGAAAACCTACTTAAGACTGTCAACAGACATAATGCCGATATCGTGCAAGCGATTATATTAACCGACAATGGTAAAAAAATAGACTCTATAGGCGATGTGTATACTATATGGGGATTGCCGTACCCTGGTGGGCGCAACCAATCTAGTAAAAACATACCAGCCGAGGATAAAAAAATATTTTCTGCTAGTGGTGGAGCAAGTATGTACAAAAAAAGTTTATTCGAAGAAATAGGGTATTTTGACGAGATGTTTTTTGCTTACTATGAAGACGTAGATATATCTATGAGGGCACAGCTTAATAAAAAAGAAGTTTGGTTATGCTCTAGGGCTATCGTTCAACACAGAATGAACTTTAGCTTTAACAAAATAAAAGGACTTGGTAGGGAGCTCACAATACGTAATAGTATATATTTGTTCTGGAAGAACTTACCATTTCCGCTAGTCGCCAAAGTATTTCCTAGATTTTTGTATGCAAATTGGCGAATGACAGCAGCAGCAATGCTAAAAGGTCATTTTTTAAGAGCCGTAAGAGCACATTTTGTCGCATTATTTCACACCCCACATCTAATAGTAAGAAGGGTAAGTATACAAAAAAACAAAAAATTATCTTCTAAAGAGTTTGAAGCTCTACTAAGTCGAAACAACCCGTTTACTGCAGTAAAACACAAATAGCTATGGCGAAAGTAAAAGTCTCAATTATATACGTAAACTACAATACTCAAGATCTACTTGAGGCTAGTTTACGCTCGGTAGTAAAACACGTAAAGGCTTTTAATTATGAGGTAATCGTAGTAGATAATGCTTCAATTAGCTTTTTGCCATCTGAACTTAAAAAAATATACAGCGATATAAAAATAATTCGCTCAAATACCAATCTAGGTTTTGGTGGAGGAAATAATTTAGGCAGTAAAAATGCAACCGGCACTTATTTGTGGCTACTCAATACCGATACCCTTATACCTAAAGATAATAACTTAATTGAAGTATTTGATTTTTTAGATAAACACCCAAACTATGCAGCCGCCTCACCGCTACTAGTTAATGACGAAGGGGCTTATCAGAGTTCACAAATAGCATACTTTCCAACCACCTTGCGTATGGTATTGGAAAAGCCTGCCAACTTATTAGTTCGCTATATACCTTCTACAAAAAGGTTGCTATCTAGTATAAATGCAGATTATCTGCCTAGGGAGAGTAGAGAAATAGATAGTGCAGCTGCAGCCGCATTTTTTGTAAGACGCGATGTGTTTGAAGATATAGGTGGTTTTAGCAAAGAGTATTTTATGTATTACGAAGATACGGATTTGTGCAAAAAAATATCAAAAGCCGGTTATAAAATTAGATTTATTCCAGACTCCAAAGTAGTACACCTCTTAGGTCAAAGTATTAAGAGTAGCTATGAGCGTAAAAAAATGTATTTTCGCTCACAAGATGTTTATTTTTCACACTGGAAACCCACCCTAAGTAGGGCTACAGCAAAAATTCTAAGACTTCCTTTAGTTTTTGTTTATTGGCTTAAAGATAAAAAACAATGAGAAGTTTGTATTATTATGCACACAAGAATAAGGTGTCGATATTTTTATTGGCATTAATTTTATTTCTTTTGCCGTTTGAGTTGATCCCGCGCTTTGAGATTTATGGGGCTACGGTACGACTAAGTCAATTGGCTGCATTGGCATTGGTAATAATTAACTATAAGACCATATGGCTTAACAGGAATGAGCTTATAAAAAATCCATGGATATGGTTGGTAGTTTTTATAATTGTATCAACCATATCATCACTTTTTGCTATCAGCACCAAAAAAGCCTTTATGACGACAAGCTTTTATTTGTTTAGTTTTATATTGGCCTTTACCATTGCAAAAGTTTTTAGAGCGAAAGAGTCGAATTTGTATACAAAGATAGTTCTTTTAACATCACTTTTTATAGTTGGCATATGTGTGTACCAGTTCTTTGGCGACACTTTCGGTCTTTCTACTTCTGTAACATTAATAAGCGATAAATATAGTAAATTAATCTTTGGGTTTCCAAGAGTAAGAGGATTGTCTATAGAGCCGCTATACTTAGCCAATTTTTTAATAATTCCATTAGGCTTATGCCTATCTCTTTTATTTTTTAGTCCTAAAAAATTATATTATGTTTTAACTGGGATATTCTTAACCACCATTTGGCTAACTATCGCTCGCGGAGCATACGCGGCTATTGCAACAATGCTAACAATATTATTTGTTGTAATGTTGTGGCGAAAGAGATACTTAGATGTGGTTAAAATTGTATCTCTAATTATTATTTCAATTGTATTAACTTACTCATTGATATGGGTTAGTGGTAAATATACCAAACAGTTACCACCAGAAAAAGTAACACAGACAGAGTTTGATACTACTATACCAACCGAAGGAATTTCGGCAGAAGGCAATACTGATAGACTTTTAGAACATACTACCAACTTCACATATGAAACTTCTTTTACCGACAGAGCCAAAACAGCCAAAACCGCAATTGAGCTTGCACAAGACCATCCACTATTAGGTGTGGGCCCAGGTAATTTTGGTAGATATGTAGTAAGAGCTTATCCAAATACTTTTAGTGATATCAATCAAATATCAAACAACGAAACACTCGAAATTTTATCTGAAACAGGCCTATTCGGCTTAGCGTCTATATTAACTTTTGCGGGTGTACTTATGCATTACGGCATTAAGTATCGATTTAAGAGAAACAATAAAGAAAATAATATTTGGTTTATGGCTACAGCTTTAATGCTATTAGGGTTTGTAGTGCAGTGGCAAACCTTTTCAACCCTGTATGTTACTCATATTTGGGTGGTTGTAGGTATATATCTAGCTACAATAAAAAACCCTAATAAAATTAGGGTTAAATAAATTTATCTTGACCAGCCGTCATCTGCCCAGCTCCAGCCAATATACGGACCAGCGCCAACGTTATCGAGAGTAACTATTCTAGCGCCAATATTGTTATAGCCGTTAGAGATAAACTGACCATTACCAATAGAGATCATCACATGGCCATTATTACCATTTACCACTGCTGCACCAAAATAGGCTATTGCGCCGGCAGGAACGTTTCTATCGCCAATGTGCATCTGACCACGAGCCGACATAGTGTTGGCGTGCGATAGAGCGGTGGGGTATTGGCCACTTCGTCCGTAGGCTTGTTCAATCATAAGTTCGCACAAACCATTCCATCTTGTACTACCTATTTGAGCTCGCATCCAGTCGATAGCTCTTTGTTCGCGAACACCAATAGACAGAGTACATCCAGGAGCCGCTCCACCATCGCTATAGCTTGCTAACATCTGCGACCACTCTGAATCTGATACTCTTCTGACAGCATTCCATCCGCCATAGCAATTGAGTACCTCTGGGTTTGGTATGGGCATACGATTAGAATGACTAATAAGCATTACACCAGAGCTAGAAGCTTGCAAAAGCGTGCCATTTGGGTAGCTAACTGGGCACGTCGCCTCACCACTAGAGGGAAGTATAGACATGAGTTGGTTCCACTCGCCATCACTTATTCTAACGACACGCCCCCAACCACCGTAACAATTTAAAATGTCAGGGTTGGGAATAGATTTCCAAGTACCGTGAGATATCAGAATTACTCCAGGGCCCGAAGCTTGCAGTAATGTGCCGTTGCCGAAGCAAACAGCGGTACCTGAGTCGGCATAGGTGATTAGCATATTCGACCATTCACTATCTGAAATATGACTTACGTTACCCCAACCACCGAGACAGTTGAGAACATCGGTATTGGGGATATTGTAGCGATGATTGTTTTTAATGTAGATTACGCCAGGGCTAGAGGCTTGAAGCATTTGGCCGTTGTTGTAGCAACGAAACTCACCAGAGTAGGGGTAGTGTGTATTGCTCCATTGCAACTCTACGTCGGTAATATGACGCACTGCACTCCAACCGCCTAAGCAATTTACTACTGCGTCTCCGCTAGTAACCCAATATTTGTGACCATTAAATATCACATAAACTTTTGAATCACTAGGTGCTAACAGCATTGTGCCGTTCGGGTAGTCTACTCTACAAGTAGCCTCACCGAGGTTGTCAAGACTAGACTTAATTTGCCTAACGCGAGTATTACTGTACCTTTCGACGTCGCTTGATCCGCCTAGACAAGTGTTGAGTGTTTGAGTGTTAGAGACTACGTAGTAACCATTATCTTCAACTAAGTAGATCTTAGGACGAGAACCTCGAAAAGTTGTTCCATCTTCGGGAATATTGTCTGAAGCATTAGCAGGCTGTAAAAGTACGAGGTTAGCTAAAAGCACAAAAACTATGCTTAGAATTACAAAAGCGACCTTATTAGTTCGGGTCGCTGATGGGTTTTCCATTGTCAACCTCCCGATTTGTGAGTCAAATCACAATGGATAATTACAACTTATCAGGCGCAAAAATACATTGCAAGCAGTAGTTTTTTGAAACCGTTTCATGCTTAGAAATTGGGCATTTATAGGTTATAATATGATAATGAAAATCTTAATTGATGGGCGTTGGATATTACAAACTGGCATTGGACGATACATTTACCAAACCCTTGAACAAGTATTAAAGCTAGATACCAAAAACGATTATGTTTTGTTGGTACGCTCAGAAGATAAAGACAAAATAAAGCTCAAGGCGCCAAATTTATACTTATTGCCAGTTAATATTGGTTGGTATGGGTTTAAAGAACAAACAGCTCTATTACGTGTAATAAAGTCGCAAAAACCCGATCTTGTGCATTTTACCAATTTTAATTTTCCACTTCGCTATAAAGGCAAATTTGTCATAACCGTCCACGACCTTACGTTGTTGCATTTTCAGAATGTTCGCAAAAATTTAATAAGCAAACCCATCTATGCCAGCAAAGATAGGGTGATGCGTGTCGTTTTGCGCCAGGGCGTAAATAGAGCAAAAGCTATCTTTGTACCCAGCGAGTACGTTAAAGAAGACATAGCCAAAACTTACAAAATTCGCCGGAGCAAAATTGCTGTAGCCCATGAAGCAGCCGAGTTGGCAACCAAACAAGCCAGCATCAATCTTGATAAGTTCGGCATAGATAAACCATTTTTGCTCTACGTGGGCAATGCCTACCCGCATAAAAATTTAGAACGGCTTATACTAGCCTTTGGCGAACTTATTACTAAGTATTTACTCGATTATCAGCTCGTAATTGCTGGTAAAAAAGACGATTTTCATGCAGCCTTAGAAGAAGAAGTAAAAAAATCCAATCTACAATCTAGAGTAATATTTACGGGCTATGTGAACGACGCCGAGTTGGCTGGCTTATATAAAAAAGCTAGCTTGTATGTGTTTCCATCATTGTCAGAAGGTTTTGGTTTGCCTGGCCTCGAAGCTATGAGTTATGGTCTGCCCACGGTTAGTAGTAATGCTACTTGTTTGCCAGAAGTATTAGGTAAAGCAGCAAGGTATTTTAACCCCAAAAATACTCATCATATGGCCAAAGTAATTTCTCAAGTATTGGCCGACAAAGACTTGCAAGCCAAAATGATAAAAGAAGGTCACGCACAGGTAAGAAAATATAGCTGGAAGAAAACAGCCAACGTTACTCTAGGGGTGTATGAAAAGATTGCTCAACAACGCTAAGCTAGACAACCTAAAGCCCTGGCACATTATTGGTTTCATTACACTGGCATGGGCATTTAGCCTTATATTATTGGGAAGATTTAGTACTAATGTGTTTGGGCAAATTGCTCAACCAGAAGTCTTTAAGACTATAGATATACCAAAACTACTAAGCTTTAGTTTTAATTGGGATGCTGGTTGGTATTACTCTATAGCAAAGCTTGGTTACAGTAAAACAATAACACCAATATATGCGTTTTTTCCTCTTTTTCCTATTATGGTTAGGCTAATAAGTAAATTAGGTCTTAACATAGTTATTAGTGGCTTCTTAATAAATTTAGTAGCTACGTTTTTTTCTCTATTAGGGCTATATAAATTATCGTTAGAATTTTTTGATAACAAAAAGGCTTGGTTGACGGTATTCTTGTTTATGGCGTTTCCGATGAGCTTTTTTATGTTTGCATTTTATACTGAAGCTTTATTCTGTGCTCTTAGTTTCTGGGCTATATATTTTACCAGAAAAAGATTTTGGGCATACGCATCAATTCTTGCGATGTTTTGTAGCGCAACTAGACTAATAGGACTATTGGTTGGACTAGTAGTAGTAATAGAATATTTTCAGTCTAAAAAGTTTAAATTAAAAAACGTAGACACTCAAGTTTGGTGGCTATCGTTAGCACCTATTGGCCTGTTGGCTTATTCTGTATTTGCACACACACAAACTGGTGACTATCTAGCAATGCTTAAGGCATACAAAGTGGGTGAGTGGAGCTACCAGAGCTTTCAACCAAACTTTTTACTTACACTATATAAACAATCC
Source organism: uncultured Candidatus Saccharibacteria bacterium (assembly GCA_964512085.1). Taxonomy (GTDB): domain Bacteria; phylum Patescibacteriota; class Saccharimonadia; order CAILAD01; family BJGX01; genus JAUPVL01. Next base: position 2,643 of record CAZEIU010000020.1, on the reverse strand, counting down.
GCTTTAGTTTGGCACAACGGTGACATATTAACTCTTATTCCGTTAGTCTGTTTCTTTGGATTTTTTATAATTACAATTCTTACCATACAAAGACTGCCATTAAGTTATAGTATTTATACTTTGTTGAGTCTTTTAATATTTATACTAAATAGTAATGTAGTATCGGTAAACCGCTACGTGTTGCCACTATTTTCGGTATATATTGGTGTAGCAATGCTTCTTAAAAATAGAACCGAATTTATTCAGCTATTCATTGTAGTCATGGCTATTGCTCAAGGTGTATTTTTTACTGTTTTTGCAAATGGCTTCTGGATAGGATAAAACTTAATCTATTTATTCTTAATAAGTTTAACCGCTTCCCACATTTCGGGATGTCCTTGGTTTTTTACCGCATACCACCACTCTGACCCCCATAAATCAATTCTTTTTATTTGGCTTTGGCGCGCATACTCTAAGTTTTCAGCAAGTTGACGAGGGTTCATAGTTTGTTCAGCTAGCTTGTAATTCAGATTTTCATTGCCGACCTTGTCCCATGGTTCTGCTTGTAATTCGTGCACCTTTATTGAGTTTCCGGTATAAAAACTAATTGAAGCTGCCTTAAACCAATTATATAGACCAGTCTGTGGATAACGATAATAACCAAGCGGACTCCATACCCATCTATACATCGAGAAGCCAAATATATCTGCTACTGGGCCAAACACCGGCCAACCAAACTGATTGCTCTGAGTAATAATAACAGGGCGGGTATTATCAATTTTTTTAACCGTGTCTAGTTCTTGCGCCAAAGCTTCATTGGTTAAATTTTGGCTGGGGCAATCACCAAAGTCACGTAGTAAAAACTCATTTTCTAGTTGCCACGCCTCTATTGCGGTTTCGTTCTCATAGCGTCCAACTACTGCAGCTAGCATTCTGTTGGTAGCTAGCTTTACTTGTTTGGGGTGATTTTTGTTAAGCCATCTTGGGTAATAACACTCTGGCACTCTTATAGATTTTTGACCAATTACCATAGTGAGCTTGGCATTGTTTGCCCTGGCTTGTTCTACCATATAGTCAAGCTCTGACCAATCGTATTTACCAGGCTCGGGCTCAATTCTATCCCAATAAGCTGCAATACGCACATGTTTAAACCCTAAATCGGTTAGTATTGAATTGTAGTTGTCTCGCCAGTTACTACTATATCGCTCAGCTTGTACTTGCGAAAAGCTTACGCCGATAACTTCTTTTTGGCTAAAGCCTTTAACCCAAAAACGCACCATGAGCAAAAATACAAAAACTACTAGGGCCAGCAGAGTAATGATTAATATTTTGCTTGTTAATTTTATATAATGATTAATATTTTTATTATTCATAGACACTTTATTATATAAAAAATACCTCGTTATTAAAACGAGGTTTAAATTTAAATCTTAGCAATTAATCTGTGAGAGCCAGCAATATACCAGCAATCGTTTGGATCAGTGCTGGCACGATATCGAATAACTGCTTGCATAGCGTTAGCAGTAATTTTGTATTGCTCTTCAGTTTTACTTTTAGCGATAGCTAGCCTTCGACATTTCTTTTGTAGGGTCTCAAATAGTTGAAGATAACTTAAGGGCATGCTTGTTCTTGGAAATGTAGAAATACTAAGCGTTATTAGCTTAAGTAAAACTTTCTTCTCTTCATAATTTGATCTTTTGAACTCAGAAAGTAGCATATCTATTTCTCCAAGACGCTGCTCGGTTGCTAAAAGCTGAGCAATAAATGGTGCATGAAGCGCCATATCTCGGGGGTTATCGCCAATATTATTGCGAATCCATATTACAGCCCAAAAATACGGCTTAATTGCTATTCTATTAAGCCTTTGTAGAATAGTTGATCCATAATCTCGAGTGTCTCGATACGCCATGACTTGCATATCCCAAATATCGGCAGCAATGTTTTCGGCAATAACCGTACAATTGAGAAACCTATAATGCAGAGAGTATTTGTTAAGAACATCGGCTTCTATCTGCAGGCGTAGTCTAGCAATCGCAGCCGTAAGTCGTGCGGCATTAGCTCGTGGGTTAGGTCTGCCTAGAGAATCAGCAAATCTAACTGTAGATCTTGTACGGTCGCGTGCATCTACTCTCAAGTTCAGTCTAGCATTATCAAGATCTGAAGCGACTACGAGCAGCAAGTCGTTTGATGGGCTAGGATTCTTTAAAAGGGCAATCCAGTCTTGAAGTAAACGAGACCTTACCGTAGATAAAGCAGTTATGTGGGCTCGCTCAAGTCTTGAGCGTTGTAATACACGTTCGCTACCAATTTGTCCAGAACGCATACCAGATTCGACAGTTACGAATGCTTCGTGATGAATTGCAGAGTCTGGCTTAACATCAATCATTATTTCTCCCACTAGATGGAGGTCTTCTACATGAGACACTTCTACTACCAGCCAGTATTTCTTAGCGCCTTTTGTGCTAGGTAGAATATTGATCTGCCTAACTACAATATTAGGGTTATTAAGCTTATTACCCTTGGTAGTAATTGCTATGGGTTCACCAAGAGAGTACCTAAACTTAAGTCGCTCGTATTCTGAGCTCACCTGTGTCTCCTTGCGTTTTATATAAGGTGCTTTTGAACTCGGCTATACTAACACAAATAAGGTTGACTTACAAGGTA
>CAZEIU010000019.1:0-15231 GCA_964512085.1 uncultured Candidatus Saccharibacteria bacterium | reverse complement strand
TGTCTATCACATCAAAATCTTTGGCGAGCTTATCGACAAGTTCGTTTTTTTTAATAAACCCTGCATGATCAGAAGCAATAAAAACTTTCATAGATTCTATTATTTCATTCCTCCAACCAACTGAACCATTTCAACAAGTCTATTACTATAGCCCCATTCGTTGTCGTACCATGCAACAACCTTCACCAAATTGCCACCTACAACCTTAGTTAGTTTAAGATCAACTATAGCACTATGGGTATCACCCACAAAATCACGACTCACCAACTCGTCTGTGGTGCAATCTATTATATTTTTGTGAGAAGTTCTGCAGGCTTTTATAAGTATTTTATTAATCTCTTCTATAGTGGTGTCTTTTTTGGTGACCAAAGTAATATCGCTAATCGATACCACAGGCGTTGGAACTCTAATACTTAAGCCATCAAAAAAGTTTTTTAGTTCGGGAACCGTAAGAGCGGCGGCAGTAGCGGCGCCGGTAGTAGTAGGTACAATATTCTCAGCGGCTGCCCTGGCCTCTCGTAAGTCTTTAGATGGACCATCTTGTAACTGTTGAGATTGGGTGTAGCTATGCACGGTTGTCATGAGAGATTTCTCTACTCCAATACTCTTTGATAAAACCTCCATTATGGGAGCGATGCAATTTGTTGTACAGCTAGCATTAGATATAATTTTGTGATCTGGTTTGAGTTTGTCAGCATTTGCACCAATTACAAAAGTATCGTTATTATCGCCTTTTTCTGGTGCCGATAAAACCACCTTTTTTGCACCAGCTTTGATATGACTTTCAAGTCCATTTTTATCAGTAAATCGACCAGTAGATTCTATAACCACATCAACTTTGAGTTTTTGCCATGGTAGTTTCTGAGGCTCTGGCTCAGCCGTAACGAGTATTTTTTTGCCATCAACAATAAGACTTTTGTCATCACTTTTCACCAACTTGTTGTAATGGCCATAATTACTATCATGGCGTAGTAAGTGTGCCATGGTAGCATTATCAGTAAGATCGTTAATAGCTACTATATTAAGGTCTTTTTTCTCAAAAGCAATCTTAAAAGCATTTCTACCAATTCTACCAAAACCATTTATTGCTACTCTTATCATTAATTGCCTCCTTTAAGATTCGCTTATGCTTACTTATATTGTATCAAGATTGGAGGTTAGGAGCTAGAGATTAGAGATTAGAGGCTAGAGATAACTAAAAGAAGAGGTTTTGATTAAACTATATTCTAGTTTTTGATAGTGAATTTAAAAACTTCAAAAAAATTATTTCATTTTAGTGTGAATTTTACAAACATTGTTACTGCAGTCTGCGCCTTGCATTAACGCAACAATATCTTCCTCGTCATGAGCACCACATAGCGCTTGCATGGTTTTGGTATTTACAAAACTCGGCACTGCCGCAAAGCCCCCGCAGGCTTTGGAGATAATTTCTTCATATTCTTTCATTTTTGTTTGATTTTTTTTGTTATTCCAGACTTCTAATTTTTCGATAGTCTGTTTTTGATCTTTCTCAATTTTTTCTACTACTGGTTTCATACTTAAACAGTGCGGACAAGTCTCACCATAAAACTCAATTACATCAGATTTTTTCATTACTTAAACTCCTTCTTTTATTTACTACAAACATAGCCGTTGTGGTTACAAATATTATGGTTGATGTTGTCGTTGAGAGCAAACAATATTGACAAAAAGACCTTAAAACAACCCCCATAACAAACAACAAGTACATACTAGAAAAAAACCCGACTAGCCCCCATAAGCTTAGCCACCAATGATAAGTTTTGTGCTGTAAAAAGAATATACTTGCCGCCAAAGTTACTACATAAAATATAAATCCAAAAATAGCCAAGGGTATGCCAAAGAATTCCGAATAACTACTACGCAAAACAGTCTCACAGCCTTGAGTAAAACTGCACGGCACTAGTGTTTGAGTGTAATGCGTAATTGTTAAATACAAAGAGTCAAAAACCCCAATAATAGATACTATTAGAATAATAACTAATAGTACTTTATTGATTTGCAGATAATGCTTGATCGATTGCATTAGTTAAATCTGCTTCTGCCTTGGTCTGAACCAATTTTCCGTTTACTAAGAAACTCGGTGTACCGGGTAAGTTAAGCTTTTCACCTATGGCCACGTCGGCTTTAATAATGTCTTTTACTTTACTGGAGTCTTTATCTTTCTTCCATTGATCAACATTTAAACCAATTTCTCTAGCATACTGCTCATATTTTGAGCTTGGATCTTTTAACTCCGACCATTCATCTTGTGATTCATAAAGCTTGTTGTGCATTTCCCAAAACTTGCCCTGCAGTGCAGCGGCTTCGGCGGCTTGAGCAGAAGATTGAGCGTTGGGGTGGGGTTTTGTTAATGGAAAGTTCTTAAAGACAAATAATATTTTGTCTTGATATTTTGGCAAAACGGTATCTTTAATAAAAGGGTGCCAGGCACCACAAGCTGGACACTGGTAGTCGCCAAATTCGGTTACTACTACTTTACTGTTTGGATTACCTAGCGTGTTTCCGGTTTTGAGTGAATCCTGCTCGGCTTGAGTAAGTTGAGAAGTAGTACTGCTCGATCCGCTATCTTCTGGCTTGGCCAATGCCCAAACTACAAAACCAATTACGGCAACAACTGCTAATACTATTAAAATAGTTGGTAAATATTTTTTCATGTTTTGATTGTAGCAGGATTAGATTTTTGAGACTAGTAGTAAATAAAAAATCAACAGCTACTTGAGCTTGGCTTTTACTTCAGTAAAAGTTTCTACCTTGCGAGTCTTAGGATCAAACTTTTTTAGTTCGATTTTGTCTGTAGTATTTTTTGGATTTTTACGAGTGTAGTAACGACTACCTGTCGCCTTGTTTTTTAATACTACAATTTGTTCTTGGGTTTTCTTTGACATAATGCAGATAAGTATAACTTAAATAAAGCTAAATATCAAGTATCTACTTATATTGATTACACAATCTTATTAAATATCATAAATGAAATATAACATACATATCAGCCTGTCAGGGTTGGTCAACAGAATTCATTTATTTCTTGAGTGAATAAGTTTGTTTTCAAGAAAAACTAGCACAAAAAGACTTCAAACGAAAATAGGTAATCTCCGTTACTAAAATGAAGACTTTTTAATTTATCATTTCATTGGGTAGCCTTTAAAGTAGCGTTTTTTGACCTTTTCATCAATATGCTCGGATTCTTTAATTCTGTCCCTTTTTATATCTTTAGAAATTTTCTGCTTTTTTATATATTTAGATTTTGCCACCAGCTGTTGAATCGTATAGTCAGGCATATCACTCTCTTGCTTATCGCCAATTTCTTCTAGTGCCAATAGTATGTCTTCTAAATTCGCAAACATTATATCGTGAATAAGCTTACGATCAACCTCGCTGGCCATTTGTAATGAATTACGGACAATTCTTGTAAGGGTTAGCAGTTTGTCTATTTTACTACCAAATAGCCCTAGTTCTTGTTGCATTAATTCTATAGGATTGATTGGTGAATCAAACATATTCACCAGATGTCGAAACAACCTAATGCGCCTATTGATGTTTTCTGAGCTTAAGTTAATAATCGATGGCGCTTTTTCAACTAAGGCGATGGGGTCGGTAAAGCCTTGGTTGCGGAGATTAGTTAGTTTGTTATTTATGTTTTCTGGACTGCAGCCAATAATCGATGGCTGTTTTTCAACTAAAGCAATGGGGTTAGTAAAGCCTTGGTTACGGAGATTAGTTAGTTTGTTGTCGATGTTTTCTGGACTGTAGCCAATGATTTGTGGTAGTTTTTCAAATAGGGCGATGGGGTTGGTGAAGCCTTGGTTACGGAGATTAGTTAGTTTGTTATTTATGTTTTCGGAACTAAAACCAATAATCGATGGCTGTTTTTCAACTAGGGTGACGGGGTTGGTGAAGCCTTGGTTACGGAGATTAGTTAGTTTGTTATTTATGTTTTCGGAACTAAAACCAATAATCGATGGCTGTTTTTCAACTAAAGCTATGGGGTCGGTAAAGCCTTGTGATGATAAAAATTCTAATCTTTGTCTCACCGAAGTATTGGCGCCCACAAGCGTATCGACAAAGAAGTTTTCGATGAATTCATCGCTGAATCCTAAATCCCTAAGTTCATTTTGTCGTGCCGCCACCACCGCTTGGCTTTCATTTTGATCATATCTTAAATCCTGAAGCCCCTTTTGTTCGTTAGGCTCTGGTCTTCTTGATGGTTGCGGTCTATTTGGTGGCATCTTTTTGAATAATTACAAACCCATTATACATAGCACTTATGGTTAATACAAAAACTGAACAATTATGGTGCGTTGCAGAAAGAACCGCTATTATTTTAGTTTTGTGTTTGCATTGTGCCTGCTAGATGTCAAGATTTATAGAAATTGGGCAGTGGTCTGAGCCCATCTGCTCGGCATGTATTTCGGCATTTTTAACATTTTTTTTGAGCTTACTTGAAACTAAGAAATAATCAATGCGCCAACCCACATTATTGGCTCGTGCGTTGGCCCAATGTGTCCACCATGTATAGTAGCCATTACCTTTTTTAAATAATCTAAGAGTATCGACAAAACCAGAATCAATAAATTTCTGAAAACCTTCGCGTTCTTCATTGGTAAAACCTTTTTTACCAATGTTGGGCTTGGGCCGTGCTAAGTCATCTTCAGTATGGGCCACATTTAGATCTCCGCAAAACACTACAGGCTTGGTCTTTTCTAAATGCTTGCAGTATTCTAAAAATGCTGGGTCCCAGTGCTTGTGCCTGAGAGACACTCTCGATAAATCATCTTTGGCGTTGGGTGTATAAACTGTTACTACAAAATACTTATCATACTCAGCAGCTATTACTCGACCTTCTGCATTGGGGTCACCATAACTATCTGCCATTTTATATTTTTTAACAATCTCATCTGGCAATCCATTGATAACCTTTAGCGGTTTAGTCTTAGTGAATATTGCGGTACCGCTATAGCCAGCCTTCTCGGCATCGCACCAATACTCTTTGTAGTTTGGCAAATCAATCTCGGCCTGACCTTGCTTAGCTTTGGTTTCTTGAATACATAGAATATCAGGTTTGTACTTTTTGATGAATTTATCAAACTCACCCTTTTTTATTACGGCACGTATACCATTTACGTTCCACGAATATATTGTTGTCATTGGTTTATTATAGCAAAAAATAAAAACCTCAACCGAATGGTTGAGGTGATATTTCTAGTTTTGCGTTACAGAATCGAGTAGGTTAACTTCTCTTTTAGCTTCGTCGCTAAAATGCATAGCTAGCTCAATTAGCTCGCGCTGTTCTCTGGCTTGCTCGATATAGGTAAGACTAATGTCTTCATCTGTACTAATCAGCTCAAGTAAGTACCTGTAGTTATTAGTGGCCTCTTCAACAGCCAGTTTAGAGCTGTCTGTAGTTGGTTGGCGAAGTGTTCTACATAATAGTTTGCGAGCCTTTCTAAGCTCGGGGTATAAAACGCAGTTACGTTTGCGCCAGAAATGCCTTTTTACCCAAGTAAACATGTAAATAAAAAATAGTGGATGAACTGCAATACTCAACAGTATAAACCCCAGCTTTTGCATGGCACCTACCGGAGGCTCACATTCCGTAAGTCTCTTACCGTCATATTTAGTATTTGCGTTAATACCGCAAGTCAATGCCGTGCCACAAATTACAACCGCAAGTAGTATAGAAAAAGTTAAATTGTGAACTGCATTATATACGACAGAACCGCCAATACCTCCAACTACAAAATAAACGATTAATGACCATAATATTATGGTCATTAGGATATCAAACTTTGTCATTGCATTATCTTGCCACAAATAATAATATCCTGGCTTTTCGTTCAAGATATACTCCTTTTCTCCAGGTGCAAATTCCAGAGATATAATATCACTTTATATGTAATTTTGCAATATAAAAACCCTGACTATATCAGGGTAAAAAGTACAAATTAAGTTTGCAAATGAGAGTTTGAGGCCTTTATAAGCTCAAGGAGCCTAGCGTTTCTATCAGAAAGCTCAGCGATAATATTTAGTAGTTGTACTTTGTCTAGATTAGCAATTCTTTCTTGACATTCTTGGCACCTACGCAACCTTGAGCAATTCATACTAATTTGTAATCTACCTCTTTTACCATGGGTTACTGGCTTACCGCATCCTACAGCTAACACTCTTTCTACGGTAAGTAATAGTTCGGGGTCTTCTGGAATCTCCCAATCGGGTTGTATCTCGCTCATTCCTCCTGCCTTTCTTCTGAGCCCACTTCGTAGCTTTCGTAGAAAATATGGCATCTCTCAAGAAGTTCCTCAGGAATTTCGACTCCAGCGTCGTATAAAATACCAAGGATTGCCCCCACAACATCGCCGTCATCTTCGCACCATTCGCGCATCGACAGCACATCGGCTTCAGTTACATGTACTAAAAGTTCTCTATTGGCGTCAAGGTGATCTAAAAGCCCAAGACTATCGCACACCGCAACTCCTTTTGGCTAGAAGGTACTGGCAATATCATACCAGTATTAATGTTTTTTGCAACCAAAAAACGCGACATGTGAACTCTCACTTCTGTCGCGCTTTAGACGCTTAAAATCATACTATTTACCTTATTTAGATTTTGTTTGCATTCGTGGGAATGCTTTTTCTTGCAGGCGTTCTGCCTTTGTAGCCCATTTAGTGGCCATTTCGTCTAAAATGTCTTCCATTACTTGCTTATCTCTAAGCAAATTTTGAGGCATTTTGCGAATGCTCCGCAGGACGCGTTTTCTCATAACTATCACCTCCTTGCTAGGTATGTTACCTACAACCAATTATACACCCAGCCTGCGTAGAATGTGACTTTTTTATTTTCTTACAGGTTATGCTTTTAGTTATTTTTACAACAGCCTAAATAGCGCCTTCTTTTACTAGCAAGTCGTGCTTTTTTGATTCTCCACCACGATTATAATTGCCCAATGTACCGTCAGATCGCACTACTCTATGGCAAGGAATACTAGGGTTGTAATTGCGACTCATAAGAGTTCCTACCGCTCTTGCCGCACCTGCCGAACCAGCCAGAGCCGCTACTTCGCTATAGGTCATAGTTTGGCCTTTGGGAATATTTTTAACTACTTCATAAACCCTCAGCTTAAAATCGCTCTGATTTTTCATGAGTCAATTATAGCATTAAGAACTTAAATCGAACTATTAGTTCACGTTGAACAAAATTGCTGCCATTACTACAAGAGTAATAAGCTGATTGCCTAAATGCAATGCCATTAGTTTTGGAGGTCTTTTCTCAAACACCCCACCACTTATAACATAGGTAGCCACGAAACCTAGCCATATCCAAGCAGCAACTTTTACGGCCTCGAGTACGGTTTTGGGATCAGATATTACTAAAAATCTTTTTAGCACGTAAGCCGACACAAATGCCATTACTAGCATAATAACCATTGCCTGAGCTCTGCTATTCTTAAGGTCTTTGTCTGATAGCTTGGCAAGTTTTTGCCATTGCTTACCGAAAAGTAAATTTGAATACCACAAACTTCCTATTGCCATAGCCACCACAGTAGCCAGTACTATGCCGAGCCAATTATTTGATAAAAATTCTAACATATTAGTTCCTTTTTTAAATTATTATTCTTATGCTTATTATTCTCTCTTAAGGCATAAAAAGCAATACTCACTTTTGTTTATTTAATGAGCTGAAATCGAGGCACTTTTTTGCCCTCAAATGTCACCTCTTCAAAAAACATTTTTGCTGGTCTTACCCAAACTTGGCTTTCAGGGTTTTTATAAAGACTTACATAAACTATCATGTCTTCTAGAGTTTCACTGTGCTTTGCTCTTAATAGAACCAAATATTTATTTCCTTTGTAGTGTCTATATACACTATTTATCTGTATGTTACTCATCAAAACCTCCTATTTAATCTTTATTCTCAATACCCTTAAGGCATTAAGTATTACGGCCACATCGACAGCTTCTTGTAATAATGCTCCCTGTAATGGCACTATACTGCCCACCACTGCAAAGCACATCAGCACCACGCTCAAACCTATGCCTATAAATATGCTTTGTTTAGCAATTAATATACTACTCTTGGCAATCTTAACAGCATCATATACTTTTGAGATATCATCTAGCATTATTACTACGTCAGCCGATTCGCTTGCTGCAGTTGAACCTTTTGCGCCCAAAGCAATGCCTACATCTGCAGCAACAAGCGTAGGGGCATCATTTACGCCATCTCCAACCATTGCAACCTTATAGTGTTTGTTTTTATATGATTTAATAATTTGTAATTTTTCTTTGGGCAAAAGCTCGGCGTGCACATTGCTAAGCCCAGCTTTTTTACCAATAGACTCGGCAATGTTTTTATTATCTCCTGTCAGCATAGCAAATCTTTTAATACCTAAGCGCTTAAGTTTGTTGATTGTAGAGCGAGCATTTTTACGAACCGGATCATAAAATACAAAACTTCCTATTACTTTGCCATTACGAGCACAATAAACTGCCGTATCTTTATTGTGAACTTGGTTATTCGCAACATTAATCTTGTTCTTACGAAGAAAATCTAGTCTACCTACTAATATTCTACTTTTGGCTATCTGTACATCTACACCGTTGCCAAAACTCTCATAGATCGTTGTGGGTTTTGTTAATTTATATCGATTTTTTTTAGCATCGTTAACTATTGCACTGGCAAGTATATGGGTACTATTTTGTTCAGCACTAGCTGCAAGCGTAATTAACTCTTTTTTGGTAACACCAAAAGCCGTAATATCTTTTATGGTCGGTGTATTTAAAGTAAGCGTGCCAGTTTTGTCAAAAGCTATTGTTCTAAGCCTAGCCATATTCTCTAAGCCAGAGCCATCTTTGACAATGATTCCCTCTTTTGCCGACCGACTCATAGCCGAAACTATAGCAACCGGCGTGGCAATAATTAATGGGCAAGGCGTGGCAACTACAAGAACCGATAATGCTCTTATTGGGTCACCACTTATGTACCAAGCAACTGTTGCCAGAAATAGTGCCAACAAAGTGAATGGTACACTATATCTATCGGCCAACCTTACTATTGGCGATTGAGAACTGGCGGCTTTTTTGACTAAGTCAATTATCTGTTCGTATTGGCTATCTTTGCTACTACGCAACGCTTTAATTTCAACTGGCACATCTTGATTGACACTTCCAGACAATACTGTCGAACCTTTAGATTTTTCTTTGGGCAGGCTCTCGCCGGTAATAGCCGATTCGTCAAAAGAGCTCTCACCAGTCAAAACAATACCATCGACCGCCGCAACCTCACCGGGCTTAATCAAAATAATATTGTCAGGTAAAATCTTATTAACACTTATAGGCAAAAAGTGACGACCTCTTTTAACATAGGCTTTTTTTGGTACGCGTTTTACCAAAGCATTAATTTCTCTTAGAGCTCTAGACTTAGCAAACCGCTCTAATGCGTTACCACTAGTGAGCATAAGTAGTATTACCGCAGCGGCTGCATATTGACTAAGTATCAAAGAAGCCACTATTGCAATAAAGGCCAAAACATCTACACCAATTTTTTTGTGTACTAAATCTTTGATAATAGTTATAAGTTCTATCAGGGCTCCAACGCTACATAATATTATAACTATAGCTATAGAAATATTAATATAGTTTAGTAAATACAGAATTAGACTTGCTACTATTCCTAAAACAACTATATAAAGCCAGATATATTTTGTAATATTGTTTATTTTTATCTTGCTCATGCTTATATTATACAGCTCATTGGTGTGAAAAATATCATTGACAATACTTGCATATCAAGTTAACATAGTAATTCGTCTCAAAATTTGAGACGTAAAAATTGTGGACCAAAACAGGGGGTCAATTGTTCGCCAGAGCAATAAAAAACATTATCACAATTGCTTTGCACCTACACCCAAACGGCCAATTTAGTGCTCGTGAAACTGAAAGATTAATTAGAGCCCATCAAATGAGTCGTAAAGACCATTACGAGCGAATCGAAGCACAACTTTCGGCTATTAATTAATATGTAAGCTTATGCCTTTTGGGCATGAGCTTTTTTTAATTGTTTATGTCTATAAGTTTTTAATTTGTACCACAAGTGATTACCCAAGTGAAAACTTGCTGAGATTTTTTGAAGAAAAATAGTACCTACAGCGATTACAGCGGCAAAGCACAATTCTACAAAAGGCAATAATTGCAGCCCAAAGAAATTGGCCGATTCTTCTACATTAAATACTGCCGAAATAATTATAAAAAACAATATAAAACCTGCCCAAATAGCGATTGTTTGGGCGGTATTTTTTTTCGCTCCCATGGCGCCAGGAATAAGCGTGATAGTAAATATACTAGTTATCATAAATACAACATAAGCTATCATAGTCTGTTGTAAAATATTGGCCGAAAATATAAAATGAGCACTCAAAAAAGCTACAAAAGTAGCCATAGCAATTAATAATCCATTAAATACAGAAAAAGGCAAAGTCCGCTCCAAAAAGCTTTCATCGGTGACGCTTCGTGTTCGACTTCTAGGCCACGCCCCCCAAAGTAGTACAGGAAACCCTACAATGAATAGATTGATAAGCGATATATTACGCGGGCTAAATGGGTAGTTAATATTAACTAGTAGGGTTGAAAAAAGTAAGAATACGCCTGTCCATACTCTACTAAAAAACAAACACGCAATCATCTCGAGAGTGGTAATGACGCTGTCAGAAAGCTCAATTGCCGAAGGGAATGCGCCAAATGAATTATTTAACAAAACCGCATCAGCAACTTGCCTGGTTGCGGCAGACCCCGAAAACATCGCTACCCCAACATCGGCTTGTTTAATTGCCAATGCATCATTAGCACCATCGCCTACCATTGCAACCAACCCTCTTTGTTGGGCAGCTTCTATTATTCGTTTTTTCTGATGTGGCAAAATTCTAGCGAATAGTGGTTTCTTGTCGATAACATTTACTAGTTCGGCTATAGTTTTGTTCTCTACTTGACTTGATTTATATATTTTATTACCAAAGGTTATACCCGCTTGAGTGGCGATAGCAGACACTGTTTTTTCGTTATCGCCAGAAACCACAATAATATTAATACCTCTTTTTTGTAAAAAGTTGATTATTTCTGTAGTACCTTTTTTGAGTGGGTTTTTTAAAACCACCACCCCACCAATGTGTAGTTTTTTTAATGATTTGGGATCTTGTAGATTTCCGCTACTAGCTGTAAACAGCCCTATAACTCTCATAGCTTGCTCACTATACTCGCGAATATTATTTTGTAGCCAGCTTTTTTCTTTTTGATTTAAGTATTTAAAGAAATTTTCACCAGCGCCGACTAACACAATAGTCTTTTCTTGACGTAGTCTTATAGCGCCATACTTACGTTCAGATGAAAACGCCAAATATTCACTAGCTTTTGACGGCTTACTGCCCTTAGCATAGCCAAGCAAAGCTTGCGATGTAGAGGTGTGAGAACTTTCGGCCGAAAGATAACTTGATAGGTAATTTTTTAATTTGTTTTCTTTAAGATTATAAGCAATGATCTTTTCAAAAGCCGGCTCATTCTCTGTGAGGGTGCCGGTCTTATCTACACAAACAGTTTTGATTCGGCCAAAATTCTCAATCGCATTCACTTGCTGTAAAAGAATATTTTTATTGGCTAGCTTAACGGCGCCGTATACAAAAAATATTGTCGTTGTCAGGATTAATCCTTCAGCAATGATTGTAGCTGCAACCGAAGCTATCTGAGAAATAGCTAACACCAAACTTTCTCCTACCAAGAAAGACCTACCCATCACAGCTATAGCTATTACAACCAGTACTATAGACATTAGCTTAATAAAATCGAGTATGTTTTTTTGTATTGGTGATAACTTATTAGAATAAAGCTTGAGTTGATCGGTCATTTTAGCCAAATAGCTCTGGCTGGCAGTTTTCTTTACTATGAGCTCTCCTGAGCCGGCCACGATAATACTACCTGCTAATATTTTGTCGGTGTCACCTTTTGCAACATTTTGACTCTCGCCGCTCAGTAGCGCCTCATTACACTCTAAGCTATTTGTATTTTGCAATACTCCATCAACAGGAACTTGGTCACCTAGTGACAGCTTAATTACGTCGTTCGGAATAATTTCTTCGGCATAAATTTTTATATTTTTGCCCTGTCTATTTACCGAATAAGTTTGGGCAATTTTATTTTGTAATTTTTCTAAGGCAATACGGGCTCTTAGTTCTTGAATAATGCCAATTATGATATTAATTAGAATTACTATAAATAAAAAGAACCCATCTCTTTTGTCGCCAAGAATAATTAAAGTAAGCGACAATCCGCCAATAATAATTACAACTAGCGAAAAAATATTACGACGCAGTATTGGCCATAAATCTGACAAGATAGATCTAAATAATGACTTATGCATAGCTATTCAATCGATTAGAGGGAGTTTCTTTAGGAATATGATAATTACAAGTCAATGTATTAAATTTATAATTATTCGTCATATATATAATTATAACAAAGCCCGAGTAAATCTCGGGCCCTAAATTAGTTAAAGGTAAGTTTAATTCTAGTTCGCGAACAGTCCAACTCATCAATAATTTCTTCTACATATTGACATGTCTCGTCGTCATCAAGTTCAGCATTTGATACCCTAAACAATTCGTGAAGACACTTCTTTAATTTTTCGTCACCTAGAATAAGCAAAAAGGCCCAGTCAGATGCAAAAGGCGTAAGAGCTCCATCGCGCCAAGTGTAATTATACTTAAATATTGCACTTATATTCGCTCCTCTAAAAAACGCTCCTTCACCAACAACCTTAGCAGCCTCAAGATATTCTTCGACTTGAATCTGCAAAAAACTGTTTTTGCGCAAACTATAGTCGATCTTATAGAGTGTAGTGTTATCGGTCACTTTAACACTCCTTTTTATAGGTACAAGAACTTTATAATTGTACTTTTAGTAATATTTTTCAAGCATAAGTAAAACCCCTCACCAAACTGGTGAGGGGTAAAGGTAGTAAATTTAGAGACTACCGCTCATTTCAAGATCTCGCAAACGCTTATATAAACCATTGTGTCGTTCGAGCTCAGCATGAGTACCAATCTCGGCAATCTCGCCGTGCTCTAGCACAACAACAGTATCGGCCATTTCAATGGTAGAAAATCGATGAGCAATAATTACCAAAGTGCATTCTCTACTCGCAATTAGCTTTTCGATACTCTTCTGAACTTCGGCTTGCGAAATAGCATCTAACGCACTAGTAGCTTCATCGAGCACCAAAAGAATCGGTCGCTTAATAAGAGCTCTAGCGATAGCTAAACGCTGTTTTTGGCCTCCACTCAAGCGTATACCATCTTGACCAATAATCGTGTCATAACCCTGTGCCAACTCATTAACAATAAAGTCGTGTATATCAGCTCGCTTTGCGGCTTCAATCACATCTTCATCAGAAGCGTTTGGGCTACCCAACCGAATATTGTCGGCGATGCTAGCATCAAAAAGTTGTACAGTCTGACTAACTACCGAGACAGTCTTTTTGCGATACTGCTCAAAGTCTAGCTTGGTCAAAGGATTATTATCGAAGTATATCGCGCCATCGGTGGGGTCAAACTCACGTAAGAGCAAACTAGCTACCGTTGACTTACCCGACCCCGAAGGACCGACAAGCGCAACAGCTTGATGTGGTTTAATTGTAAGATCAATTTTCTTTAAAGCATGCTCTTCGCTATCATCATAGCCAAAGCTAACATTTCTTAGATCTATCGCGCCCGATAAACATTCAACTGCGATTGCATTAGTGGCCTGTTTTACGGCAGGAGTAGTTTGTAGCATCTCAGACAGCTCGTGCAAAGCTTCTTCGCCTTCATTCTTATAACGCTGAAAATGAACAAACTGATACAAATTGCTATAAATTTTCTCAAGCCATGCAATTACCAAAAATATAGAGCCCAGAGAAATAGCACTTTGTAAATACTGCCAGGCCATAAATCCATATAGCGAAGCCCGACTAAAAGACACTACTGCATCTTGCAGACGTACATCTCTCATCCAGCTATCAAAACGTTTGCGCTCAGCTTCGACAAAAGCATCGAGCATCGAAATGTAACCGATACTTTGATCTCTCTCTAAGCCAAATTGTTTAATTGTACGCCAGTTGGTAATTTGTTCACTTCCGCAACGGTTAAAAGCCTTATCTTCGGCATGAGCTTGTTTTCTATTAGGCTCATATCTTTTTTCAGTTCGAGTGGCGGCCAAAGTATAAACAATAGCCGTACCAGCAGAAAAAATACTATATTGCCAGCCAATAAACAGAAGTCCAAGACTTACGCATATTACTCGCATTGTTGCAGGCAATGCCTCAAAAATAAGCTCATCGGTCAATCTATCGATTTTGCGAATATTCTTACTTAGTACCGACTCTTTTTCGCCGGTCGAATGACGCGAGTGCCAATTGACATCTAAAAGCAACAAATGTTGATGGCTATAACCCAATATAGTCATATAGTTGAGCCACATAGCCCAAAAACGAAAGTGGTCCATGCGTAAATACAACATCGATCCGGCTAGATAAGCAAAAAGTATGACCACGCAAACTACCAACATATAGCTAATAGATTTTTCACTTGTAAGACCATCAATGAAAGATTTGGCAGGGTACACCTGTGCAATCACAACTGCTTCAACTACAAAAAGCCATAAAAAAGCTTTGATTGAAAGCGTTCTTAGCTTGATCAAATTGTATCTAGCGCCATTTTCTTTTAATAGAGCACGTAGAGAGCTTTATAGCTCCGAAAGCTCTTCATTGAGCATCCTCTCTGTTTTGCGATCTTGTAAGGTACAAATGGTGCTTTTTTGGGCGTTTACTCGCCAATCAAAAAAGCTCGAGATTTGTAGTACTCCCGAGCCTTTTTGATTATAAATAAATTCTTAAATCATAATGCTCGAGAATACATAGCCAAAACCACGCCAGTACGTGCTGGCTTTTGACTAAAAATTATTGATTTGATTGCTAAAGTTTTCATAGCGTTATCTATAGTAGCATAAGCATTTGTAATGTCAAGTACTTATGCTTAAGTTTTTTAATGCCAAACAGAAAGATCCGATTTTTTATATAAGCGATAACCTCGCTGGAGTGTAGGCAATAAGCTCTTATGTCTTATTCGCCAAAAATTTGGTTCGGACCTTTGTGTTCGGCCTCATTAGTCACCTATTTATATGGCTTTCTTGAGAG
>CAZEIU010000018.1:0-15330 GCA_964512085.1 uncultured Candidatus Saccharibacteria bacterium | reverse complement strand
AGACATGGGTCCCAAAGAATTAAACCCTAATGATGATTATCCACTGTATGCCCAAAAAGTAGCCGAGAGCGTCTTAGAGCATCCCGGCAGTTTTGGTATATTAGTCTGCAAGAGTGGAGAAGGTATGGAGATTGCAGCGAATAAAATTGATGGCATAAGAGCAGCGCTAGCTTGGAATAAACACGTGGCTATGGAGACTCGATCAGAAAACGATAGCAATATTCTTAGCCTACCTTCGGGTGAAATTAATATAAATGATATGGTAGAAATTGCCAAATGTTTTGTGTCTACACCTTTTTCTAAAGTAGAAAGGCACAAGAGAAGAATTGAAGAGATTGAAGATATCGAGAAAAGCCAATGAAAATCATTCCGGATATTTTAGCAACAACTATTGAAGACTATCAATCATCGATGCGAATAGCTCGCCAACTAACTGATCGATTTCATATTGATATTATTGACGGAATCTATGTAGATAATAAAACAATTCAACCAAAGGATATTCAAAAGCAAGTTGATAATAAGCTTGATATTCATTTGATGGTAGAAGATCCGGTTTTTTTTGCTCGAGAAAGTATTTCTCTCAATCCGTATACAGTAATTATTCAGTATGAGACTAAAGGCAAAGTTAAAGATGCACTAGAATTGGTACGGAAAAATGGCTTTCGTCCGGGACTTTCAATTAATCCCGGTACAACCATTGAAGAAATTCAGCCATTAATACCATTGATAAATCACTTACAAATAATGGGTTATGAGGCGGGTTTTGCTGGAGCGACCATGAAACGGTCTGTTTTGTCTAAAGCTCAAGATGCTTCTCAGCTAAAACCGGGGCTCGAGATAGGATTAGATGGCGGAGTAAATAGCACTAATATCTCGGCTATTGCAAAAGCCGGCTTCGATACTGTAGATGTTAACACCTTTTTGTTTAATAACCCTGAGCTCGAGCCAATAAGTGCTTATTCGCAATTGTTAGAGAAGATAATATGACAGAAGCCAAAACACAAAAACAACTTAAGTTAAAGGCTGATGAAATACGACAAGATATTATCAAGATGTTGTTATCGGCTGGTAGTGGCCATACCGCTGGGCCCTTAGGGTTGGCTGATATTTTTACTGCTCTATACTTTGATGATCTACTTAAGTACAATCCATCTAAGCCCAATTGGCCAGAGCGAGATAGGCTAGTTTTAAGTAACGGTCACTGTTGCCCAGTATTGTATGCTACCTTGGCTCATGCTGGCTTCTTCTCTCGAAACGAACTATCAAATTTGCGTAAGTTTGGTTCGATGTTGCAAGGTCATCCAGAGCGAGAAAGAGTGCCTGGGCTAGAAACTACTAGTGGTCCTCTTGGAAGTGGTCTAGGGCAAGCTGCTGGAATGGCTTATGGTTTTAAAATAGACAACTCAAAAAATCAACATGTAGTTTGTATTTGTTCAGATGGTGAACACCAAGAAGGTAACACTTGGGAGGCAATAATGTTTGCTGGTAAATATAGTTTGCACAATCTTACGGTTATTATAGATAGAAACAACATTCAGATTGACGGATTTACAGAGCAAGTAATGCCACTCGAGCCCTTGGCTATGAAGTACCAAGCGTTTAATTGGCACGTATTAGAAGTAGATGGACACGACTTCTCGCAAATAAAAAGCGCATATTATGAAGCTAAGTCTATATTTGAAAAGCCAACAGTTATAATTGCTCATACAATCCCTGGAAAAGGAGTGGATTTTATGCAAAACGATTTTAAGTGGCATGGTTATGATCCTAATCCAAGCAATGCTCGACGTGACTATAATACTGCATTACATGAGCTTAGAACTTTGCAGGGGCGAATAAAATCGGGAGAAAATGAATGAATAGTAAAGCCTATCTACATCCAAAGGCTGGGACAATAAATCCAGATACTCAATCGCCTAGACAAGGATTCGGCGAAGGTTTGGTTGAAGCAGGAGACAGTAACGATAGTGTGGTGGCGATTTGCGCTGACGTTACCGAATCATCACATATGAAAGATTTTATAGAGAAGTATCCAGATAGATATGTAGAAATGGGCGTAGCCGAGCAGAATATGGCAACTGTTGCCTCGGGGTTGGCGGCGGTAGGCAAAATACCATTTATGGCAAGCTATGCAATGTTTTCACCGGGGCGAAACTGGGAGCAAATTCGTACCACTATTGCTTATAATAATCAGCCCGTCAAAATAGTTGGGTTGCATGCTGGTGTTTCGGTAGAATACGATGGCGCTACTCATCAGGCGCTAGAAGACCTAGCTATAATGACTGTTATGCCAAACATGGATGTAATTGTTCCGTGCGATAGCGACGAAGCCAAAAGAGCTACATTGGCAATAGCAAAAACCAAAAAACCTAGCTATTTAAGACTGCCTCGAGCCAATACAGCCGTAATAACAACTGATAAAACTCCATTTGAAATAGGCAAAGCTTATGTGCTAAAAGACGGCAGCGACCTTACGATCATTGTCTGTGGACCACTTGTGCAAGAGGCTTTACTAGCTGCAGTAAAGTTAAAGAATGTTAATATTAGTGTAGAAGTTATAAATTGCCCAACTATAAAGCCTATCGATGCCGAAACCATTATAAGTAGTGTAAAAAAAACTAAACTAGTTATTACTCTTGAAGAAGCCCAAACTCATGGTGGATTGGGGGGTGTAATAGCAGAGTTGGTTTCTTCTAGATATCCTGTTCCGGTGATGCGCCTCGGTATACAAGATCGATTTGGGCAATCAGGATCAATGAAAGAGCTTTGGCAAGAATATGGTGTTGATGCCGATACTTTAACAAAATTAGCTATTGAATTTGTAAAAAAGGTGAAATCATGACCAAAAAGTATGCCGTCATTGGATCGTCTGCAGTAGATGTTTTTGCTTTCTCTAAATTTTTTCGTCCTCAAGCAAATGCCAATGATAGTTCGACAATCTTACTTAGTCATGGCAGTCAATTATGGCTTGATAACTCTATGCAAGAACCAGGTGGTAATGGATTGCTTTCGGCAATAACATTTGCGCGCCAAAATAATAATGTTGACTTATACACTAAGCTCAGCTCTGACTTGTTCGGTAAGGCGCTTGAACAGATTACAAGTGACGAGAAAATAAGTTTGTGTGGTGAATATATTTCAGCCAAACATCACACCGATACTGTTTTACACATCTCAGCAAACGGTAAAGACCAAACTACATTAATATACAACGAAAGTTTTAACAGTTTTTCAAAAAAATCAATCAATAAAATAAATAACAAAGTAGATTATCTGCATGTTGCTAGTTTACCAAGCGAAAAGAGTACTTTATCTAGCATTGTTAAATGGGCCAATAAGCATCAGATTAAAGTAACTGCTAATTTGCAATATCTTAATAGCCTGCCGTCACGATATTTTATAAAATTTTTTAAGCGGTGCGAGATTGTTGTTCTAAATCACGACGAAGCCTGTTTGTTGGTGGGCGGTTTTTGCTCTACTCTGGAAGTAGCTAATAAGCTAAGTGAAATCGGTCTCAATCACTTTGTAATATTTGGTGAAAAAGCCGAATCTGTAGCTTACTTCCAAGATAAATTCTATACAGCAACGTTAAAAATAAAATCCAATATCTTAGAGTATACTGGTGTAGAAGCAGTATTTTCGGCAGCTTACGTTGAGGAGTTTTATAAAAGTGCTGATATTATTAAAGCCTTAACTAGAGCCATCACTCAAGCTTCTTCGGTAATGACCGTGGCTGGCGCTAGAGCTGGCATATTATATAAACCGGTTCGTAAGCCAATGTCTGTTAAAATTATCGAGAGTCATACATTAAAAGGAGAACTATGAGTAAAAATATAGATTTTTTAGCCGTTGGCGATGTAGTAACTGATGCATTTATTGAGCTGTTGCCACAAGAAGCCGAAATAGAACACGATAAAAACAAACATCCATTGTTGTGTATGACTTACGGAACCAAAATACCATTTGAAGAGACGGTTATTGTTAGCGGAGTCGGTAACGCAGCAAATGCAGCTGTAAATTTTGCCAAACTCGATCTTAGCTCGGCTCTCAATGCCAATATAGGTGATGATTTGGTAGGTAAAGATATATTGCATTCACTAAAAGCCAATAAAGTTTCGACCGAGTTTATACAAATAAATGAAGGTAAAAAAAGTAATTATCACTACGTACTATGGTACAAAGCTGATCGAACAATTCTTATTAAACACGAAAAATATAATTATTCTTGGCCAGAGATTAGAGCTTATCAAAAACCCGAATGGATATATTTAAGCTCAGTTGGTGAATCTGGCGAAATTGTTCACGAAGAAATAGTTAAGTATCTAAATAGTAACGATGATGTTAAATTAGCATTTCAACCGGGCACTTTTCAGATAAAAGAAGGCACAACAAAGCTAAGAAAAATATATGAACAATCTAGTATAGTGGCAGCCAACAAAGAAGAGTATCAGCAAATATTAAATAACAATTCGGCAGACGAAAAAGTTTTGTTGAGCGCTATGTTAAAACTCGGCCCAAAAATTGCATTACTTACCGATGGCCCCAAAGGTGCATATGCGACCGATGGTAGAGACTTTATTTTTATGCCACCGTACCCAGACCCAAAACCTCCACTTGATCGTACCGGTGCTGGAGACGCTTATGCTAGTACATTCGTAGCAGCAATCGCAAGTGGTAAAAGCTTGGCTGATGCTTTGGCTTGGGCAGGTGTCAACTCAATGAGTGTAGTTCAACAAGTTGGGGCTCAAGCAGGATTGTTGAGTCATACTGATATAGTAAGTTATCTTAAAAAAGCCCCGGCGCACTATAAAGCTAAATTATTAGGTTGATATGATTGAGGATTGGACAAAGGCTATACTAAATATTGTACTAGCAACTTCTACTTTGGTGTTGGTGGCGTTTTTGTGGCAATCTACAGCAATATTAATTCCATTGCTTATCGCTGTAGGATTTGCAATGTATTTCATTAGTCCATCCAAATCAGGCATAGTTGTCTATTTTATAGCGTTCATATTTGGACCATTGGCCGAAACAATTGCTATGCGCGCAGGTGCTTGGTATTATGTATCGCCTGCGATCTTAGGTTTTCCGTTTTGGTTGCCATTTGTATGGGCCAATACGGGTTTATTTATAAAAAATACCGCAGACTTGTCGCATATAGTTAATTTTAAAAAATAGACTATAATCTTCTAAATATTAAAATGCTATAATATGCTTATGGTTCAAAAATCCCCCACAAAAAGTATGTATGATCTTATAATAATTGGTGCTGGTCCGGCAGGTATGACGGCATCGGTGTATGCAGCCCGTAAAAAACTTAAGACGCTTTTGCTCACAAAAGACATTGGCGGCCAAGCAGCATGGAGTAGTGATGTTGAGAACTATCTGGGCTTTAGTATGATTTCTGGTATTCATTTAGTTGAGAAGTTCGAACAACACCTAGAAGAATTTAAAGATGATATAGAGTTGCAATTAATTACTAAAGGCGTTAGCTCTATCAAAAAACACGATAGTTATTTTTCTGTCGATGTAAACGGAACCAGTGAGCATGCTCGCGCCGTTATAATAGCAGGCGGCAAGATTCCTAGACCAATTGGTGTGCCTGGCGAACAAGAGTTTTTGAATAGGGGTGTGACGTACTGTGCTTGGTGTGATGGGCCACTCTTTGCCAATAAAGACGTAGCCATTATTGGTGGTGGAAATTCTGCACTAGATGCTGCTCTCAATATCGCAAAAAGTGTTAAATCTATTGTAATAATCAATAACATGCCTGCACTTACGGGCGATGCGATTATGATAGATAAGATAACCGAGGCACACAATATAAGAATAATTAATAATGCCGAAGTAATTAGTATTAATGGCGAAAAATTTGTTAGCTCAATAACAATAAAAGATACTAATACTAAAAAATCAAACGACTTAAAACTAGAAGGGGTTTTTGTAGAGATAGGGAGTTTGCCAGCTACAGATTATTTAAAAGACCTAGTTAAATTAAACCAACAGGGCGAAATAATGATCGATAAGAATAATCAAACCAGTGTTGCAGGTGTTTTTGCCGCCGGAGATATTACTGATGTTGCCGAAAAACAAATCATTATCGCAGCCGGCGAAGGAGCCAAAGCTGCAATTTGTGCTGCACGTTTTATTGCTCGTTCATCGAGCACTAAATTGACTTAAGTGGTATATGTAAACTACAATAGTAATCTATAAACATAAGTGTTGTATAAGGAGAGACCATTGCAGCCCAACATGAAAACTAAAAGTACTGATTTCTTACCCAACAAGCCTTCTATGGATGGCTTAAATCAAGCACCGCCTAAAAACGATGTAGCTCCTTCAGGACAAAAGGCAGAGTTTGTACCACCAAAACCAAGCGCCCATATCATAGACCTCAAAGCCAATGATGCTCCCAAAAATAAACCAACTATAGATATGGTAAGCAATAGTACAACAAAACAAGAACCAAGCCCTATTCACGAACCGGCAAAAAATGTGACTTATGAAGAACAGAATGTTGAGCAAAACCACACCCCTCAAAACGAAGTAATAAAACCAAAGAAATCTAGCAAAGTAAAATGGGTATTAATTATATTAGGCTTTGTGATACTATTAGGAGTAGCAGTTGTAGGCGGAATTTATTTAGCTAGCAAAAGCACCAGTTCTGGTAGCAACTCAAATAGTACTAATATGAATATGTAATATTATGGCAAAAGAAGA
Organism: uncultured Candidatus Saccharibacteria bacterium; assembly: GCA_964512085.1. GTDB lineage: Bacteria > Patescibacteriota > Saccharimonadia > CAILAD01 > BJGX01 > JAUPVL01. The sequence goes on along the minus strand of CAZEIU010000018.1, from coordinate 8,607 downwards.
AACTACACAAAAAGCAATTATTTACACTACACCATGGTGTCAGTTTTGTAAGCACGTAGAGGCTTATTTAGACGAAAAGAAATATCCTTACGAAAAAATAGATGTACAGGCAGATCCTGCCAAAGCCCAAGAAATGATCGACAAATCTCAGCAAATGGGGGTTCCAGTAACAGATATAAAAGGCCAAATAATTATTGGTTGGGACAAGCCTAAATTCGAAGCTCTATTTGCAAATTAGTAAATTACTCAAAATATCGAAAACTAATCAATAAAACCCTATAATAGGGCTATGGGTTTATTTAATCTAAATTCTAAATATAGTCCAGCAGGAGATCAGCCCAAAGCAATTCGGGAGCTCTCAGATGGACTACGTAATGATCTCAAAGAGCAAACGCTTTTGGGAATCACCGGTAGCGGTAAAACTTTTACTATGGCTAACGTGATAGCCAATTATAATAAACCCACACTTATACTTAGTCATAATAAAACACTTGCCGCACAACTTTATGGAGAATTTAAAGAGTTTTTTCCTAATAACTCAGTACACTATTTTGTAAGTTATTTCGATTACTATCAACCAGAGGCCTACATTGCCAGAAGCGATACTTACATTGAAAAAGATAGTGCCATTAATGAAGAAATAGATAGATTGCGCCACGCCGCAACGGCCGCATTACTCTCAAGTAAAGACGTAATTATCATAGCCTCGGTGAGTTGTATTTATGGCATTGGTAATATTACCGACTATACCAACATGACATTACATCTAAAAATAGGCGAACGTCGAGTGCGCGATAAACTTCTTAGACAACTCAACGATATACAGTATAGTCGCAACGATATTGCTTTTGAACGCGGTAGTTTTAGAGTGAGAGGTGAGAATCTAGATATTTATCCTGTCGGAGAAGAATGTGCATATAGGGTAGAATTTTTTGGTGACGAAATTACTGCTATAAAGAGAATTGATTATCTTACTGGCGAAGTTATAAAAAAACTCGATAATTTGGCGATTTTTCCGGCTAAACACTATGTAACGCCCAGAGAACAGTTACAACAAGCTATGATAAAAATACAAGAAGAATCAGAGCAAAGAGTAAAGTGGCTTAAAGATCACGACATGGTTTTAGAAGCCCAGCGCCTAGAAAGCAGAGTAAAATATGATTTGGAAATTTTAGAGCAGACTGGTTATGTTAAAGGTATTGAGAACTATGCTCGATATCTCACCAACAGAGAACCAGGTGCACAGCCAGCTACGCTAATGGATTACTTTCCTGATGATTTTTTGATGTTTATAGATGAGTCGCACATGACTATTCCGCAAGTTGGCGGAATGTATAATGGGGATAGAGCTCGCAAGCAAACACTTATAGACCATGGTTTTAGATTGCCTTCTGCTTTAGACAACCGACCACTTAATTTCACAGAGTTTGAGAGACACATCAACAAAGTAGTTTATGTTTCGGCAACACCTAGTGAGTATGAGCTTAGTAGAAGTAAAAAAATAGTTCAACAAATAATTCGCCCAACCGGTTTGCTAGATCCAATAATCGAGGTCAGACCATCTGAGTTTCAGGTAGATGATCTTTTGGCCGAAATAAACGCTAGAACCAAAAAAGGTCAACGAACATTAGTAACAACTCTCACCAAAAGAATAGCCGAGGACCTTAGCGAATATTTGCAAGATATCGGTATAAAAGTGCAGTATTTACATAGCGATGTCGATACTTTAGAAAGAACCGATATCTTAAGAGATCTAAGGCTAGGAGTTTATGATGTACTAATTGGTATTAATCTTTTACGTGAAGGCCTCGATCTTCCCGAAGTAAGTCTAGTGGCAATTATAGATGCCGACAAAGAAGGTTTTTTACGCTCCGAAACAAGTCTTATACAAACAATTGGTCGAGCCGCGCGTCATCAAGATGGCAAGGTAATAATGTATGCCGATAAAATGACCGGCTCAATGGAGCGGGCTATAAAAATTACTACCGAGCGCCGCGCCCATCAAGAAGCCTACAATAAAAAACATGGTATAACTCCCAAAACGGTACAAAAAGCCTTAGCCGAGAGTATGCAGGCCGAGAGCGAGGCTGAAACTGCCGATGTTAAGTCTATCGACTTTAAGAAGGTGCCCAAAGATGAGTTGCAATTTATGACCAAACAACTTACCGAGCAAATGGAGTTAGCGGCCGCAAACTTGCAATTTGAAAAAGCTGCAGAACTGCGCGACCAGTTAGAAGAGATTAAAGACGTATTAAATAGTAAGAGAATGAGTAAATGAGCGAACTAAAAGATAAGTGCACATTTTCACTGCTTGAATAGTATTGACTTTGGTGGTACAATTGAGCCTTAAATTATGGCTCAACACGACAAAATTATTATCAAAGGGGCTCGAGAGCACAATCTTAAAAACGTAAATGTTGAGATTCCTCGTGACAAGCTAGTAGTTATTACTGGTCTTTCAGGCTCGGGCAAGAGCTCTTTGGCGTTCGATACAATTTACGCCGAAGGTCAGCGTCGTTATGTAGAGAGCCTTAGCGCCTATGCCCGTCAGTTTTTGGGCTTAATGGAAAAACCAGATGTTGATCAAATAGATGGGCTTAGTCCGGCAATCTCTATAGATCAAAAATCTTCTAGTCGAAATCCACGTTCTACAGTAGCGACAGTTACCGAAATATATGATTACTTAAGACTATTGTTTGCACGCATCGGTGTGCCGCACGATCCCAAAACTGGTGAAGTTTTGACACGTCAAACTCCACAACAAATTGTTGATACACTTAAGACTTACCCAAAAGATACCAAAATAATTATTTTGGCTCCGGTAGTAAAAGACAAAAAAGGCGAACACAGGCATATGCTAGAAGAAGCCCAAAAAGCCGGCTACACTCGTGTGCGTCTCGACGGCAACTTGTATGAACTAGATGAATTACCCGGAATCGATAAAAATAAAAAACACACCATCGAGATTGCCGTTGATCGACTCAGTATTGATCCAGAAAACCCTCAACGACTTGTCGAGTCGGTAGAGGCCGCGCTGCATCTTGGTGAAGGCGTTATAAATGTATTAAATTTTGATACCAATAAAGAACAATTGTTCTCAGAGCATTTTACTACCGCCAACTCGGAGTTTGCCTTACCAGAGATAGAACCAAGACTCTTTAGCTTTAACTCCCCTCACGGAGCATGCCCAAAATGTATGGGATTAGGCTCTCTACTGGTGGTTGACCCAGATCTTATTGTGCCAAACAAAAAACTTAGTATTGCCGAAGGTGCTGTGCGACCGTGGAGTCGTACTACACAGCGTATGAGCTGGTATACTAAGCTACTTGAAGCAGTAGCCAAGAAGCATAGCTTTAATTTAAATACTCCCGTAGAAGATCTTAAAAAACAAGATTTAGAAATTGTTTATTATGGTACGGGTAATGAAGAAATTGGCGTACCTGGGCCAGGTGGTAAAATATACAAAACTAAATTTGAAGGTGTAATACCCAATCTCGAGCGTCGTTATAGAGAGACAGATAGCGATTTTGTAAAGCGCGAAATAGAAAAGTACATGACTACTCAGCTTTGTGCGAGCTGTGAAGGCAAGAGGCTTAAGCCCGAGGTGCTTGCTATTACCGTGCATGACAAATCGATCGCCGAAGTAACTGACTTTACTGTAGAACAAGCTGTAGATTATTTCAAAAACCTCAAGCTAGAAACCCAAGAAGCCTTAATAGCAACTCAAATACTCAAAGAAATAAATGCGCGTCTAACATTTCTTAACGATGTCGGGTTGAATTATCTGTCACTTAATAGATCGGCTAACACTTTAGCTGGTGGGGAAGCCCAGCGCATACGTTTGGCTACTCAAATAGGCTCTAGTTTAATGGGTGTGTTGTATATTCTCGATGAGCCTTCTATTGGTTTGCACCAAAGAGATAATGACAGATTAATAGAAACCTTGCACACCTTGAGAAATCTTGGCAATACCGTAATTGTAGTTGAGCACGACGAAGATACAATTAGAGCAGCCGACTATGTTATAGATGTTGGTCCCCTAGCAGGCGAAGAAGGTGGTAAAATTGTGGCCGAAGGTTCACCGCTAGAAATTGAAAAATCCAAAGACTCTCTGACCGGACAATACTTGAGTGGTAAAAAATATATTGAGGTACCCAAAAATAGAAGAAAATCTGATGGTCGCTATTTAGAAATAATCGATGCTACCGAGCATAACCTTAAGAATGTAACAGTTAAAATACCTCTTGGTATTATGACAGTAGTAAGTGGCGTATCAGGTAGCGGTAAGTCTAGTTTAATTAATGATATTTTGGCCCGTAAGCTATCACAAGAATACCACCGTAGCCAAGAACCTATTGGCAAGTTTAAAGAGATTAAAGGCGTTGAACATCTAGACAAAGTTATCGACATCGATCAAAGTCCTATTGGTAGAACACCCCGCAGTAATACGGCGACTTACACGGGTGCGTTTAATGATATTCGCGAGCTTTTTGCTATGGTGCCAGAGGCTAAAATTAGAGGCTACAGTGCCGGTAGATTTAGTTTTAATGTCAAAGGTGGTAGATGTGAAACATGTCGAGGCGATGGAATCATTAAAATAGAAATGCACTTTTTGCCAGATGTATATGTGACTTGTGAAACTTGTCAGGGCAAACGCTACAACAGAGAAGCGCTAGAGATTTTATACAAAGGCAAAAATATTTCTGACGTTTTAGATATGACTGTCGAGAAAGCAGCAGAATTTTTTAGTAACATACCAGCTATTTCTAAAAAATTAGAAACCTTAAAAAGTGTTGGTTTGGGATATATTAAATTGGGACAACCGGCCACAACTCTATCTGGCGGAGAGGCTCAAAGAATTAAATTGGCTTCTGAATTAAGCCGAAGAGCCACCGGCAGAACACTATATATTTTAGACGAGCCCACTACTGGTTTGCATTTTGAAGACGTTAGAAAACTACTCGAAGTATTGCAAGCCTTGGTATCAATGGGTAATTCAGTTCTTATTATTGAGCACAACCTAGATGTTATAAAATGCGCCGATTGGGTAATTGATATGGGCCCCGAGGGCGGAAGTGGTGGCGGTACTGTAGTAGCCGAAGGTACTCCAGAATCTATTGCTAAATCAAAACAATCATATACTGGCAAGTATCTTGCTAAATTACTAGCTAAAAAATAACCAAATTCAATCAATTAGCTTATACTATAAGCATGCCTAAAAAAGACCATAGATTAAACAATTCAATCAAAGAACAGCTGTCTCAACTGCCCAACGAACCTGGGGTTTATTTTTTTAAAAATAAAGACGGCGATATAATTTATATTGGCAAAGCTTCAAATTTAAAACGCAGGGTAAGCTCATACTTTAATAGAAAACATCTCGATTATAAAACGCCATTATTAGTTCAAAACATTCAAAGTCTTGAGTATTTGCAAACCAACTCTGAAATAGAAGCCTTGTTCTTAGAAGCCGAATATATTAAACGCCATAAGCCGCTTTATAATGTTGAGCTCAAAGATGACAAAAACTTTATTTATATAAAAATAGATCTAAATGAGGATTTTCCGAGTATCAATTTAGTGAGACGACCCACTGACGATAGGGCACGCTACTATGGGCCGTACGTGTCTGGATATCAAGTTCGACAAGCTCTTCGTTATTTAAGATATATTTTTCCATATTATTCAAAATCCAAAAAGAAACATTCTAGTAAGCTAGAGTACCAAATTGGCGTAATCCCTCAGCCAGATATAACAAAAGCCCAATATAGAAGTAATATCCGAAAACTCATGCTTATTTTTGAAGGCAAAAGCTCTTATATAGTAAAGCAACTAGAATCTGAGATGAACAAACTAGCAAAAGCTAAAAATTACGAACAAGCTACTATTATTAGAAATCAATACTTAGCTCTTAAAGGACTATCTACAAAAATAGTTTTTGGCCGAGAAGAAAGTATAGATCTCAAACTAGACAGCGCGTTGAGCGAACTAACTAATGCACTTAAGTTAAACGCTATTCCACGTCGTATTGAATGTTATGACATCTCTAATTTTGCTGGTGGAGATGCCGTAAGTAGCATGATAGTTTTTACGGATGGAGTGCCCGACCAAAAAGAGTACAGACATTTTAAAATGCGCTCATTAGGGCCAAATGATTTTGCAATGATGCAAGAAACATTAAGAAGAAGATTTTCGTCTAGAAACAAAAAGTGGCCTAAGCCAAATTTAATAATTGTAGATGGTGGCAAAGGGCAGTTGAGCTCAGCCCAGAAATCTCTACAAGAAAGTTCAGTCAGCGTCCCAATTGTAGGTCTAGCTAAGCGTTATGAGACAATTATTATGTCTTCTGATGATGATAGTACAAAATATAAAGAAATTAATTTTGCCGACAACTCATCGGTACTTCATTTAATACAAAGGATAAGAGATGAAGCTCATCGCTTTGCCATCACCTATCATCGCTTAATAAGAAACAAACGCACTAAAGAATCTTTACTAGATTCTATTGAGGGTATTGGGCCGGCAACTCGTAAGAAACTTATAAAAAAATTCGGTAGTGTGGTTAATATAAAAATGGCCACAAAATCAGAACTAAGTGAAGTTGTCGGCGAATCAAAAGCTGCTAGTATACTAGAAAAAATTCAAAGCACAAAGACTACAAAATAAATTTACTCTCTAGGCTATATCTGGTAAAATAAAGCAGTGTTAAAAAGATTTTTGATTTTGTGGGCAGCAAATGGGATAGGGCTGTTTCTAGCTGCCGGATTATTGTCGGGCATAGATTATGGCAACAATCTAGCCGCGTTATTAATTGCTAGCCTGGTATTTGGAGTTATTAATTCTCTTATACGACCGCTGGTGGTAATACTTAGCTTGCCGGCAATAATATTAACAATGGGGCTATTCACACTAGTAGTAAACGCCCTAATGCTGTACTTAACAAGTCGAATTTATCCAAATTTTCAAGTAAAGTCTATCTGGTCGGCAATAGCTGCGGTAGCAATAGTGTGGTTAGTAAACTATGTATTTGATATATTCGCAACAAAAGGAGAAAAAATATGAAGAGCATCTTATCGATAGTAACTGTAGTTTCTAGTATTATGCTGATTATTTCTATATTGTTGCAAAACCAAGGCAGCGGCCTGGGTACAGCCTTTGGTGGAGAAAGTAGCTTTTATCGTAGTAAGAGAGGCGCTGAGAAAGCTTTATTTATAATAACAATAGTGCTTGCGGTAATATTTGTAGCAAGCATACTAGGATCATTATTATTGCCTAACTAATGGCTTCATATTTAAAATTTCAGTTTAAAAGAAGATCGAGAAAATTACGCCAAAAAATGCACATTTGGCGAATTTGGCTGTTAAATTATACAGACCGACATATATACGGTGGATGGAAAAAGCTCGGGGTTGCTAGAGGGGTGTTTATTGCTATGTTGCTAATAGTAGCAGTCAGTCTAGCCGGATTCTGGATGAACTGGAATAGTATTGGTTCGCATTACCTAATGGAAGCTCCAAGCAGAGGAGGAACCTATAACGAAGGTTTGGTCGGAACAGTTAAATCTGTTAATCCACTTTATCCTGACAACTCAGCTACTGTAGATGTAACCTCGGTGGTTTTTAGTGGACTTACAAGAGTTAATAGTAAACGACAAATTGAAGGTGACTTGGCAAAGAGTTGGGATATTAGTGCCGATAAAAAGACTTACACTTTTTATTTACGTGACAACCTAAGATGGCAAGACGGTAAAGAGCTGACTGCCGACGACATTGCTTTTACTATCAGCCGAATACAAAACCCCGACGCCAAAAGTCCATTGGCTAGTAATTGGAACGGAGTTAAATATGAAGTTATTAATAAATCAACAATAAAGTTGGTATTACCTAACAGCTACTCATCGTTTTTATATAATGCTACTGTTGGAATTATTCCTAAACATATATTAGAGAATGTGAAACCAAGTCTACTTAAGACTAATGAATTTAATCAAAAGCCAATAGGGAGTGGTCCATATAAACTATCTTCTGTTGAAGAAGGCGATGAGGTTATTTCGCTGCAAGCTTTTGACAAATATCATTTTGGCAAGCCATATATAGACAATGTTCAATTTATTCTTTTTGAAAACTCCAACCAGTTTTTAGAGGGCTATCAAAAGAAACAAATACTTGGCTTTGCCATAGCCAGACCAGAGCTAGAGAAAAAAGCCAGCAAGATTGATGATTTAACGATTCACCACTTAAGCTTGCCAGCCTATAGTGCATTATTTTTAAACACTAAATCTGCACTATTATCAGATATCAAACTTCGTCAAGCTTTGGCGTTTGCTACCAATAAAAAAGAAATTGTAGATGGCGTTCTTGACGGTCAAGGCATGGTGGTAAATTATCCAATTCTGGCAGGCTACTCGGGATTTGACAAAAGTATTTTAAAATATGATTACAATCAGGCCAAAGCCAAAGAGTTGATTACCCAATTAAATCAAGAGCAAATTAATAACTCTAGCTTAAGGCTAGTAACTCTTAAAGACTCAGTATATGAAGAAGTTGCCAAAGAAGTTTCAAAAAAGTGGGCAGAAGTTGGTATTAAAACTAGTATTATAGCCGTACC
>CAZEIU010000017.1:3011-15900 GCA_964512085.1 uncultured Candidatus Saccharibacteria bacterium | reverse complement strand
CTTGTTTGTGTTGTGTTCGTGGGCATCCGCGAATTACTTAAAAAGTTAAAAAAAGAACTAAATGATATTTTAATTAAACTAAATAATAATTTGCCAAGTGATATTGTTCTGGTTGAATACCAAAAATGTATTAGTATTTGCAATCAACTGACCGGCCAAGATGTGACCGAAGAAATAATAAATGAAGTCTTTTCGACTTTTTGTATTGGTAAATAGAATAATAAATTAATTTATAAGTGGAAATTCTAGAGAAGATTTATACTTTGTAAAAGTAGTATCGGTTTTTATAACTTTGCCGTTAGTGTCTATTACATCTCTATAAAAAACCGTCTCTGAAGGCTTAGTATGGTCATTACTACCCGATATAAAATATGGCCCGCGAATAACACCAGATTTAGTTTTGGTACCGTAAAATCTGAATCTTAAGGTGGTTCCGATCATTTCGGTTTGTATAAGAATATACTTACCGGTATCGTTGGTAAATTGCATATCTGGATAGGGAAGATAAATAGTAGCATCTACTCCAGGTACACCGTATGGTTCGGTATAATAACTAACCGCAAAGGCATGGTTGGTTCTAGACACAATTGGTAGGCCAGCTAATAAGGCTGCTCGGTAAGCAGTGCTCGATACCTGACAAAGACCACCACCAAACTGTTTTTCTTCTTTGTTTTCTAATATCACCACGCCTTCAGCATAGCCTGTAGCTGCACTAACTTCGCCTAAGTATTTATTAAAAGAGAAGACCTCCCCAGGCCTTATAAGTAGGCCATTAAACTTGCTAGTACCTACGCGAACATTCTGAATTCTATTAGCCGACGAACCCGGAAAGTAGGATACACCCTCCGATATAAGCTCTTTAATACCTAGCTTATCTATGTTGTCGTCACTTACCTCAGCCTTAGTGACATTAACCGCCAATTCAACAGGTTTATTGTAAACTGAATTTTTTAAATATTCATAGACTGCCGCCGTAGACTTGTCGATATCTAATTGTCTACCATCTCTGCTTTGAGTAAAAACCACAGCCTTACCACCACTAATGCTGAGTTGTGCATTAACGGGCTCTATATTAATTTGTTCACTAAGAGAGGTAATATAATTTTGAATAGATTTTTTATCAAAAGATAAAATATTATTATGATTATCTATTCGGTAATTTCGGCTAATAATATCATCTTTTAAGGGCAGATTAGAGCTTGGTAGTGTTAGCCAACTTACAATAGTATTAATATCTGCACCCCAAGTTTTATCGGCGTAGCTAAGTCGTAAAGGATTACTAACAAAAGGTGATATGATGCTTTTTTGGTTCTCCAAGGCTTGAGCACTAAGCTGAGGTTCTACTGTAAGCACAGGTAATACAAATGTTTTGTTTTGTTGCTGACCAAAATATTCTTTAATAGCACCAATGCTAGAGTGAAAATCAACCCTTTTGCCGCGTTGGCTTTTTTCGATTTCTATCTCTCCATTACTGGCAACATATTTTGCATTTAAATCGGGTTTGGCGAAGTTATTATTAATTGCTACTAGGTTACTTGCGACCTTGTTGTTATCAAGCGTAACTTCGTTAATAGGCTCTTTTAGGCCAATCATAGTTGCAAATTGTTCGGCCAACTGATTATTAAACCAGCCTTGTCGACCAATAGACATAGATTTTTCTACGGCTAGCTTATTATTGTAGGTAATGCCTAATTTTTCAGCAGAAAGATTAACAGTACCCGATGGTACAATAATTTCTTGAGATTTTGTTTGGTAAGCAGAAGTTTGAGAATCTAGCAGTATTTGAGCTTCATTCTGTTTTAGTCCACCCAAATATACACCGTTAGCACTTATACCTGGATAAACCCTACCAACATAAGCTATTCTAAAACCAAATAATGTAATTACTAAAACAAGCGCAAATATAAAAAAAGCGCCCAGAATTTTTTCACCCCACGACATTTTTGAAATTTTTACCACTATATAATATTGCCTTATTAGCTCATCAAAATTACAGCTTTATTATATACTTTATTGGTTATTTTTACCAAGCTTAAGCCTGGATTTGAAAATCATGCAACTAATTCTATATTTTATAATGTTATAATTAAGTAATAATGGACAAAGCAAAATACAAAAGACTTAATATTGTAGTTATATCTATATGTGTACTTATGATTATTGCAGCGCTGATATTTGGCTATAATATTATTGTAAATAATAAGTCTAGCAACACACACAATAAAAATGAGCAGTCTATCAATGAACAACTCAAAGACCCTAGTGTGAATGTAGATATCCCTTCTCCAATCATTAGCTTAAGCGCTGGTGAGGACGAGAGTGTAGTAGCTAGCGGTACACCTATTACAATTACTTGCCAAGGCAATGCTAGTTATAGTTGTAATATTGTTATTAAATCTAACAATTCATCACAAGTTATTAATTTTCCTACCCAAGCCATTGTTGATAACGGCAAAGGTCAATCAAGTACTAGCTGGAAATGGACCGCTATTAGTGGCGAATGGACGCTTACAAGCTACTTGAGCAACTCTCAAGGTGAAAAAAGCTTGTCACCTAGTATAATTATAAAAGTTCAATGAGTATATTTGATATAATGTGCAAATGAAAAATATCTTAGTAACAGGGGGAGCCGGTTTTATAGGAACTAACTTTGTCAATTTAACTTTGTCTGATTATCCTGACTATCAGATAACAGTTATAGACAAACTCAGCTATGCCGCCAACCCAAAAAATTTAGAACCAGTTAAAGACAAAATTAAATTTATAAAAGGTGATATTTGCGACTCTAAGCTCGTAGAAGAGTTGGTCTCGCAAAACGATATAGTAGTGCATTTTGCCGCCGAGAGCCATAACGACAATTCACTAAAGAACCCCAAACCTTTCTTAGATAGCAACATTGTTGGCACTTTTACTATCTTAGAAGCAGTACGTAAGCATAATAAACGACTACACCATATTAGCACTGACGAAGTCTATGGCGATTTAGCACTAGATGACCCAAATAAATTTAGCGAAAGCTCGCCTTATAATCCCTCGAGCCCTTATTCTTCTACCAAAGCCGGATCAGATTTACTGGTAAGGGCTTGGATAAGAAGTTTTGGCTTGCAGGCCACTATTAGTAATTGTAGTAATAACTATGGCCCGTACCAACATATCGAGAAGTTTATTCCCCGCCAAATTACTAATGTTTTAAGCGGTATCAAGCCCAAACTATATGGTAGTGGTGAACAAGTTAGAGACTGGATACATGTTGATGATCACAACCATGCTGTTCACACTATTTTGCAAAAAGGTAAAATAGGCGAAGTATACTTAATTGGCGCCGATGGAGAAAAGAATAACAAAGAAGTTATTGAGACAATTCTAACTGCGATGAGTAAACCAAAAGATTGGTACGATCACGTAAATGATAGGCCGGGGCACGATATGCGCTATGCAATTGACGCCACTAAACTTAAGGCCGAACTAGGCTGGGAACCTAAGTATAGCGATTTTACTAAAGGCATACACCAGACCATCGATTGGTATAGAGATAACCAAGCTTGGTGGCAACCACTCAAAGAAGAGATAGAAGCTCAGTACAAAAAAGCCGGACAGTAATATTTTTGCTATAATACATTACTGAAAGGAGCTTTTGTTTTGAAAGGAATTATTTTAGCTGGAGGGTCAGGTACCAGACTTTACCCTATTACTAAAGGTATTAGTAAGCAGTTGATGCCTATTTATGATAAGCCAATGATCTATTACCCACTTAGTACTCTGATATCAGCGGGTATAAAAGATATTTTAATTATTACTACCCCGCATGAGCAAGATGGTTTTAAGAGACTACTTGGTGACGGCATCGATATTGGTATTAACTTAGAGTACGCCGTGCAGCCAAGTCCTGATGGTTTAGCCCAAGCATTTATTATTGGAGAAGAGTTTATCGGTAAAGATAAAGTAGCTCTAATACTTGGTGACAATATTTTTCATGGCGAAGGATTTAGTGAAAGACTTAAACGGTGTAGCGATCCAGACGGCGGTGTGATCTTTGCTTATCAAGTTTCTGACCCCGAAAGATATGGGGTAGTAGAATTTGATAAATCTAACAAAGCTCTTTCTATAGAAGAAAAACCAGCTACGCCCAAAAGTAACTATGCTGTAGTCGGACTATATTTTTATGACAATGACGTAGTTGAAATTGCTAAAAACATAAAGCCAAGTGGTAGAGGTGAGCTAGAAATTACTACGGTAAATGAAGAGTATCTTAAGCGAGGTAAACTCACGGTACAAATTATGGATAGAGGTTCTGCATGGCTTGATACCGGTACTTTTGGTTCAATGATGGATGCTGCAGAGTACATTAATGTGATAGAGAAAAGGACAGGTCTTAAAATAGGCTGTATCGAAGAAGCAGCCTTTAAACAAGGATTTATAGATAAACAACAACTAGAAGGTCTAGCCGAAAGTCTCGATAAGTCAGGTTATGGCAAATACTTAAAGAGCTTAGCTAGATGAAACAAACTGCGAAATCAATATATGAGAATAGCTTCTTCAGATATGTAGTTATTGGGGGTAGTACCTTTGCAATAGATTTTCTTGTACTCATTACTCTCCATGGTACTCTACGAGTTAACGTTTTAATATCCGCAACCATATCTTATTGGCTATCAATAGCTTATAACTTTTTACTCAATAGGTATTGGACCTTTAAAATAAAAGGTGAAAAAGATATATATAAGCATATTATCTTATATGCTTTACTATTAGGTTTTAATTATCTCTTCACAATAACTTTTATGGCGTTTGCAATACACACATTAAATATAAATTATATTGTATCTAAACTTTTAGCTGTAGCGTTTCAAATAACCTGGACATATATAATATATAAAAAGATAATATTTAAACCTGAGAATAATGAGTAGTATAACAACAAAGTCTGGTAAAGCTATAAAGCCTATAGGGATAGGAACTTGGGGTATCGGTGGTACTTGGCAAAAAGAAGTTGGTAATGAACAAGAGTCTATTGAGCTAATAAAATATGCAATTTCAAGAGGTCAGAACCATATTGATAGTGGGCAAATTTATGGAGGTGGCTATACCGATGAAATAATAGGCGAGGCTATAAATGATTTGCGTAGAGAAGACTTGTTGTTGTCTGACAAACTCTGGGAGACCAATGTCGAGAATGGTAAGGCAGAGATAGCGGTAGACGAGATGTTGAAAAAAATTCGTACAGATTATTTAGACATCTTGTATATTCACAAACCCTGGGAAAATTATCCATGGCGTGACGCAATACCGCAAATAAATGACCTAATAGATAAAAACAAAGTTAGATATTTTGCTGTAAGTAACTTTAATCTCGAGCAGCTTAAAGAAGCAGTTAAGCTCAGTCGACATCGTATAGTAGCTAATCAGCTGCATTACAATATACTGAATAAAACCGAAATAAATCAAGAAATGTTTAATTTTTGCAGTAATAATGATATTAGAATAATAGCTTATAAACCACTCGAAAGAACTGGTGTATTAGACAACAAAACTTTATTAAGAATTTCTAAAAAGTATAAATCAACACCAGCTCAAATTGCGATTGCCTGGATTCTAAAAAAAGGAATGTGGACTATTCCTGGCCTATCAAGTAATGAATTTATAGAGGACAATCTTAAATCAATTAATATTAATCTCTCACAAAATGACGTTGAAATTCTAGACAACCTATAGTACTTATCTTTTTATTGTTTGATACAAAGTGCTACAATGTATAAATTATGATTACAAAAAAATGTTTTTTATGTCAAAGTACAAAATTATATCAAGCAATAGACCTTGGTTATCATCCCCTAGCCGACACCTTCTTAAAAGCCGATCAGCTTAATGAACCAGAGACCCACTATCACCTAAATGTAGTAGCATGTAGTAGCTGTGGACACTTAATGAATGGTTATATTGTGCCTGCTACTGCAAGATACCAAGAAAACGAATATAGTTATGATTCATCTAATTCAAAAGTTTCTATAGAGCATTTTAGTGATTTTGCCAAAGAAGCAATCGAACTAGCAGAGCTAACCAAGAACGACTTAGTGGTAGATATGGGCTCAAACGTTGGTACTTTCTTAAGTAAATTTAAAGAGCATACGGGCTGTAAAGTTTATGGCGTGGAGCCTTCCAAAAATATTGCTCAATTAGCTCGCAAAAATGGCGTAAGAACTATTAATGATTTTTTCAATAAAGATGCAGTAAATAAGATAAAAGAATCACAAAAGGCAAAGTTGATTACCGGCACAAACGTGTATAACCATATTGAAGATCAAAACACTCTAGCAAAAAACATTGATAGATTACTAACAAAAGATGGGGTAGTGGTATTTGAGGCGCCATATGCAGGAACCTTAGTAGATCAAACCTCGTTTGACACTATATATTTAGAGCACGCATCATATTTTTATATAGCACCGCTTAAGAAGTTTTGGTCTAGGTATGGTTTTAGAATCAACAAAGTAATTTTAAACGACTATATGGGTGGTTCGGTTAGAATATATATTAGTCGCCATTTACCCGAAGGAAAAGAAGTTGGTCAAATAATTAAACAAGAGAAACAAAAAGGTTACTTTAAGCGACAAACTTATATAGATTTTATGAAGAGAACTGAACAGTTTAAAATGGATTTAATGAAAAATCTATACCAAATAAAATCTAGAGGAGGCACTATAATAGGCATAGGTGCAGCAACAAAGGGTAATACCTTATTAAATTATTGCGGCATAGATAATACCTTACTAGACTACGTAACAGATGCTTCACCACTTAAGATAGGTAAGTTTACGCCTGGTTCGCACATACCGATTAAAGATGATAAGGATATCGATAATCGAGTAGTAACTCATGGCCTAATACTACCCTGGAATATTGGTAAGTTTCTTAGTAAAAAACTAAGTCCATTAGGTATAAAGTTTTTAGTGCCTCAGCTAAAAAAATAATTCAATATTTATTTTTTATTTTCGTACTTTGGTTTATACCAAGAGTAAGTATTCTTTAGTCCATCTTCTAGGCTAGTTTTGGCCTCCCAGCCGACATCTGTTTTAATTTTAGAAACATCAGCTAAACGCCGTTTTACAGAACCTTCTGGTGAATTTTTGATTTCAATTTTATTTGGATTCCACTTGGCAATATCAAACAACTTATCAGCTAAATCTTTGATAATAGTTTCTTCAGTTGTACCAATATGGTATATCTCTCCATCGGTCTTACTAGATTCCATTACTAATCTCATGGCCTCAACAGCATCCTGAATGTAGCAGAACGATCGTGTGTCATCAGCGCCGTAGATTGGGAAAGGATCTACCTTATTTACTATTCTTTCAATGAACTGAGGTATAACATGATTGAATCCAGCTCTAGGACCATAGAAGTTGTGGGGTCTTACGATAGACATTCTTAAGTTATAGCTTTGTGCGTAAAATATAAATAATTGCTCACCAATAGCTTTAGTAGATCCATAAGTCCATCTTGGGTTTTTAACGTCCGAAATAACCAATGGCACATCTTCTGGAGTAGGGATTGGAAGTTGATTAAACGCTTCTAGTGCACCAGCGTATGCTTCATTTGATGACGTAAACATAATTTTACCTTTAGGGTTATTATCTTTAAACCATTCCAAGCCATATATAGCGGTTAAAAGATTAATTCTTAAGACTTCGTGCGGAACTTTATAAAATAGATCGGTTCCATTAACTGCAGCCAAGTGGTACACATAGTCATAGTTACTTCCAATTTTGTACCAATCATCTGGTTTTGTAAGATCACACTCTATAAGATTAACATTCTTGTTTTTAAGCAATTTTACAAAATCATCATCTCTTTTACCTCTAAAGAAATTATCAATCAATACTACATCGTCATTGTTCTTTACGTGTAAGTTAGCCAAGTGAAGACCAATAAAGCCACCGCCTCCGGTTATTAATATTTTTTTTGCCTTTGTGTTACTCATAAGTTTATATTCTATAGCTAATTAAGGATTGCTACAAGTTAGAATAATGCATATACATACCAATAAAGATATGAAGGTAGCCATTGTCTAAGCTTAAAATTCGATTCTCCTGCTGTTCTATCCTTCCAGGTAGTAGGTATTTCTACTATTTTATAACCCTTTTTAAATGCCTTTATTGTTACTTCCATAGCAATCTCAAAACCACCTTTACTTTCTATCTTAATATCTTTTAGTATTTTAGAATCATACATACGAAAATTGTTAGTTATGTCGTGAGTTGGTAGTCTTTTAATATAATACAATGAATTGCCGGCCAATTTAGATAAGCTTCTTTTAAAAAAAGAACCGCCAATTTGTTTGCCGCCCTTCATATAACGACTAGCGCAAACTATATTTGCACCATTTAAATATTGTTGCAACATATTTTCTACAATACTGAGGTCGTCACACAAATCGCCCATCATTACCAGTATTGGTCCGCTAGTTACTCTTCTAAAACCGGTTTTAATAGCATTATGTGGGCCTCGACCTAGATTATTTTTTACCAACACCAAGCCCTTATCTTTTTTTAAATATTTTTTCACAACCGGCACGGTATTGTCTTCGTTAAAGTCATATACTACAAATATTTTGTGAGGAAATTTTATCTTCGATTTTATTTCTTTATATGTGCCAGGAAAGTTATCTTTCTCGTTATAAACAGGGATAATAATATTTAGTACTGGGGTTCTTTGTTTTTGCATTTCTTAGTATTAATTTATAACAGCACCCATGTTATACATGTTCCAAACATCAATAACTTCTTTGCCGGTGAGATTGAGGTCTTTATATTCTTTGTGAGGTGCGCCTACGATAATAATATCCGACTGTTCAATAACTTTTTCAATCGGCAACAGGTTTTTATCTTCCATATTAGAGTCGGTACAAAGTACGTTCTTAGCCTCTATCTCTAGTCTTTTTTTCAACTTATACGAGAGACTCTCTCGCGGATCATCACTCTCTGCCTTAAATGCCATACCCAATATTCCTACAGTTTTCTCGCTTAGATCTCTCGAATGTTTTAATTGGTCTATTATATAATCTGGTAAGCCCTCATTAACAAGCATTGCAGCATGTCCCAAGAAGAAGTTGTTTGAGCTAAATGCCGAGAGTTGCATTGTGTCTTTAAAAAGACACGGTCCAGCAGCGAATCCGGCCTTTGCGAATGCTTTAAGTCTTGGATAATCTTTAACCATAGCATCGTGTATCTTGTAAAAATCAAGACCATGATCGTTAGCTATCATATAAAATTGATTTGATATCGCAAAATTAATGTATCGCCAGGTGTTGGTATACAACTTAGCTAACTCTGCCTCGATTGGAGACAACTCTATAACTTCTTTAGTAAGAATAGAGAATAAATCTCTAGCTCTTGTTGCAGCACTAGGTCTGCATCCTGAAACAATCTGAGGTAAATCATAGAGTTCAGTTAAAGCGTGACCTTCAGTGATTCTTTCTGGGCAAAAAGCTATATCTACAGATTTTCCATTATCGTATAAATACTTATGAATCTTATCTGTTACACCAGGGAATAAAGTACTACGAAGTATTAGTAAGTGGCCATCTTGAAGGTAATTCTCAATTTCCTTTATTGCCTGCAGCACATCTCTTAGCTTTGGATTTAAATGCTCATCTACCGGTGTACCAATAACCATCACAAGAACTTCTGATTTTGATATAGCATCAACTTTGTCTGTAGCAACTAACCTCTTAGAGGAAACCATTTTTGGCAGTAACTCTTTTGCTCCTTCTTCTTCAAAAGGCATAACTCCCTTATTAACTAAATCGATACTGCTTTTATTTATATCATATAGAGCTACCTTCTTACCTTTATCGGCGAAAGCCATACCAAGTGGTAAACCTACGTGACCACAGCCACCAATAATACAAATATCATAATCATTTTTATTCATAAAAAACTCCCCTTAATTTCACTATTGTATCTGAGCTGCCTAAACCAAGCAACAAAAACGTTCGGTGTTTACAATATATTTGTTTTATACATATTATAATAACTATAAATGTTAAAGATTATTCTGTATTTTATTTTTATCAATATAACGCTACTAATTCCTTCTTATGGGTTTATAAAAAAATCTAAATGGCTAGGTGCTAGTAATGAAGCTGTTGAATTATGCGGATCTTATAGTATTAGTTTGATTTTATTTGGCTTAGTAACTTTAATAGCTTATGCGTTTAAGCTACCTATTTCAGTAACACACCTGTTTGGGTGGCTTTACATAATAATAGGGACAATACTATTTATACAGAATAAATATTACAAAAATTTATATAGAGCCAAAAATGCACTACTCGGTTTTTTAATACTTTCATTTATGTCAATTATGTTTATTAATTTGAATGCCATAGGTTTAAATAAATACATTCCAGACCCTGAATTCAAAACAAGCTCAAACTATAACGTGCTAAATGTAAAAGTATTAAATCTTACACAAACAAATGCTAATGATAACTACATACCTTATAGACAAGCTCAGTTTATCGTGAACAAACTAGATCCTGGTAAGAATTCATTTATTGATGAGTGGGGAGTACACTTTTTTCAACGCACACCACTTATGGGCGGCGTAACTGCTTTTTACTTTGATTTATATAGAGTAAAACCACCTATAGATTACTTATGGAGCAATTCAACTAGCGACGTAAATAATACATATTTACAGTTTCAAATAATTGCCAGTATATTAAATAGCCTTCTACTTGTCTCAGGATTTTACCTAATAAAGAAACTCTTTAATACCAAAGTAGCGTTTTTAAGCACAATGTTCTTGGCTGTCAGTCAATTCTTCTTGTACAACTCATTTTACACTTGGCCAAAATCTTTGGTTGCGTTTTTTATATTGTTCTCGTGGTATCTTATACTTGAAGACAAGTTTAAATATACTGTTTTGGCTGGTATTGTGTCGGCGGCGGCATATTTCACTCACGACCTTGCTCTTATGTACTTAGTAGCTACATTTTTACTACTTCTGTTTAAAAAGAGATATAGAGATATTTTTATTGTTTTTGCAACTACCTTTATAGCTGCATTACCTTGGGTGTTAACCTCGTCAATCATTTATAAAAAAGCAAGCACATTTTATTTGTATCCTTTTTCGGTTAAAGATATTCCACAACCAGGTAAAAATAAAGAAATTATATCTCAGTTTTTAAAAACTCCAGTAGCTGAACTAATTGCTATTCGTCTTAGGAGTCTTAAATATCTACTAACGCCATATAGTCTTTATGAGAGCTCAACAAAAACAGTAGATAGTAGATTTAGATCTGTTGGAATATTTTCTATTGCAGGGGCAATAGGATTTGGACTTATAATACCAAGCATTGTAGGAGTATTTAAAAAGATCAGATTGTTTCCGTTTGCAATTATCTTGTTGGTACCTATTGCTTGTGTAGTAGCTATATTTGGTTGGAGTTACCCAGGTAGTATTGGCGCACTACATTTTGCGCAACCTATTGTTCTTATAGCAATTGCCTGTGGAGTTTGGTGGCTAACAACTTTGAAAAACAGTATTTGGTTACTAGTAGCATTCTTAGTAAATGTAGTCTATACAGTGTTTTTTATTGCAAATAGTTTTGAGTTTAACGTGGGTGGATGGGTTACTACATCAAGAAGTACAATATCTTTATTTTCCCTAGCATTTGTTTTGTCTCTTGCAAGTTGGCAAGTCTTTAAGTTATATAGACTATCTGCACAGAAAACTAAAACCTAATTGGTATAATAGTGTATATGTTTAATTATCTAGGTTTGTCTATTTAATGAAAAGAATAGGAGGAGTTTTTTTTCTTATAGTTCTGCCTATTATTTTTGTATTATTTATTACTTACAAAGATAAAATTCCTGCAAAACCAGCAGAAGAAATACAAACTCAATCGAATAACAACTACGAAGAAATAAAAAAGGTCAACGAAAATACCAATAGTGCCCCTAACACATATAAATTAGACGTAAGTGATGACAACAGGCAATTTACTGATCCAAATACACAAAGACAATATCCTAATGTTGAATACAGAGCATTACTAACTCCAAATGACTCATTATATTCTAGTCAGTGGCACTTAGCTAAAATATCGGCACCAATAGGATGGGATATTAGTACTGGCTCATCTAGCGCAACAATTGCTGTAGTTGATACCGGATTTGGATTAAATCATCAAGACCTAAATAGTAAGTGGGCAACAAACAGCTTAGAAAACGGCCCTACTATTCAGGAAGGACCAGCGCCAAATTGTACGAGCCAGGCTTTAACTTTAGATAAAAGTTGTAACAATTTAGATGACGATAGTAATGGCTTAGTAGACGACTGGAGGGGCTGGGACTTTGAAAACAGCGACAACGACCCCAGTGCAGGTACTCAAGACCCTTCTAATGTATACGTATCTCATGGCACCCAAACCAGTGGAGCAGCAGCTGCTGCTACAAATAACACACTGGGTATTGCTGGGGTAAATTGGGGAGCAAAAATTTTGCCCATCCAGGCGCTGGGCGATAATGGTAGCGGATTTACTAGTACTGTAGGAGTAGCTATACGCTATGCTGCCGACCAAAACGTAGATGTAATTAGTTTAAGTTTAGGATCATCTCAGCCCGACGACTATCTTTTACAGCAGATTGATTATGCAATATCAAAAGGAATTATTGTTGTCGCCGCATCTGGCAACGATGGCTGTAATTGTATGGACTACCCGGCGAATTACTCACAGGTAGTGGGCGTAGGGGCGACAGATACTAGCGACAATAGAGCAAATTTTAGTAGTTATGGGAACAACCTAGACATTATGGCACCAGGCGTAAGTATTGTTTCTACAACATGGTCACAGGCAAACCAAACCTCTGGCTATAACACCTCT